>JAEYNO010000297.1 GCA_023412515.1 Actinomycetes bacterium | reverse complement strand
ACGTCGGGTCGCGCGGCGGCGGCCCGGTCGGTCGTCGCTCGCAGGCCGCGGTCAGTCGTCGCGGGCGGTCGCCGTCCGGCGGGCCACGAGCGTCGCGAGGCGGCGGGCCTCGTGCTCGGCGAACGCGCCGTCGGCGCGCTGCACGCCCATGACGGCGAGCGTGTCGCCGTCGGCGAGGTCGAGCTGCACCCACGCCCGGCCCTGGCCGAAGCGCACCGAGACGATCTGCGCCCAGTCGACGTGCGTCGTGACCAGCAGGTTCCGCACCAGCAGACCCGTCGCGTCGGGCACCGCGCGCACGGACGCCTGCCGCCAGCAGAACCACGCGATGAGCAGCCCGAACAGCGCGAACCCGGTCTGGTCGAGCGGTGCGAGCCCCGGCATGGTCAGCACCAGCAGGGTCGTGAGCGCGAGCACGACGACCGCCACCGCGAGCGTCACGACGCGCGCGAGGCGCGGGCGGAACGGTGCGGCGAGCGCGTCGTCGGGCGTGGGCACGTCAGAGCCGGCAGGCGAGGATGGACGTCACGAGGATCGCGCGCGCACCGACGTCGTACAGCGCGTCCATGACGCGGTTGGTCTGGCTGCGGGGCACCATCGCGCGCACGGCGGCCCACTCGCCGTTGTGCAGCGGCGACACCGTGGGCGACTCGAGCCCGGGCGTGATCGCGACCGCGTCGTCGACGAGGTGCAGCGGCACGTCGTAGTCCATGAGGACGTACTCGCGGGCCGTCAGCACGCCCTGGAGGCGACGCGTGAGCGTGTCGAGCCCCGCGGGCTGGTCGACGTCGGCGCGACGGACGAGCACGGCCTCGGAGCGCAGGATCGGCTCGCCGAAGACCTCGAGGCCGGCGGCGCGCAGCGTCGAGCCGGTCTCGACGACGTCGGCGATCACGTCGGCCACGCCGAGGCGGATCGCGGACTCGACGGCGCCGTCGAGGCGCACGACGGCCTCGGGCTCGACGCCGCGCTCGCGCAGGTACGCCGCGACGAGCTCGGCGTACGACGTCGCGACGCGCAGCCCGGCGATCTGCCGCGCGTCGGTCAGGCGACCGGCGGCGCCGGCGAACCGGAAGGTCGAGCGCGCGAAGCCGAGCGGCAGGTGCTCGACCGCCTCCGACGCGGAGTCGATCAGCAGGTCGCGCCCCGTGATCCCGACGTCGACCGTGCCGGCGCCCACGTAGACGGCGACGTCGCGGGGACGCAGGAAGAAGAACTCGACGTCGTTGTCCGGGTCGGGCAGCACGAGCTCGCGGGAGTCGCGGCGCTGGCGGTAGCCCGCCTCGCGGAGCATCTCGGCGGCGGGCTCCGACAGCGAGCCCTTGTTGGGGACGGCGATCCTCAGCACGGTGTCCTCGGGTGGTTCGGTGGGGTGAGGTGGGGGCGCGTCACAGGTGCGTGTACACGTCCTGCAGCGTCAGGCCCTTGGCGAGCATGAGCACCTGCAGGTGGTACAGCAGCTGGGAGATCTCCTCGGCGGCGCGCTCGTCGGACTCGTGCTCGGCGGCCATCCACACCTCGGCGGCCTCCTCGACGATCTTCTTGCCGATGGCGTGCACGCCGGCGTCCAGCTCGGCGACCGTGCCCGAGCCCGCGGGGCGGGTCGTGGCCTTGTCGGACAGCTCGGCGAACAGCGCGTCGAAGGTCTTCACGACCGACCAGCCTAGACGCGCCGCGGCGCGGGTCGTGCCGGCGTCCACGTCCGCGGACGCGCGCGGGCGTCAGGCGGTCGGGACGCGCTCCGCCACGGCGTCCGCGGCGGCGGCCGTGTCCCGGGCGCGCCACCACACGACGAAGCCGTACAGCACGACCGCGCCGTACACCGCGTACAGCACGGCCGACGGGTAGTACCCGGCCGACAGCAGCAGCGGGACGCCCACCGCGTCGACCGCGATCCAGATGAGCCAGAACTCGATCCAGCCGCGCGCCATCCCGTAGGTCGCGAGCATCGACCCGACGAAGATCCACGCGTCCGCCCACGGGCCCCACGAGCCGAGCGCCGAGAACACCGCCGCGCACGCGGCGGTGCCGACCACGGCGACCGAGCCGATGAGGAGCCAGCCGGAGCGGCCGGCCCAGCGCGGCACGACCGCCGGTGCGTCGGCGTCGCCGCCGGCGGCCGCGGCCCGCTGCGCGCCGCGCCACCGCACCCAGCCGTACACGGACACGATGACGAAGAACACCTGCCGCCCGGCCTGGCCGTACAGGTCGGTCTGCTGCGGCGTGTGGAACACGCCCCCGAGGAACACCGTGAACAGCAGCACGTTGCCCACGACGCCCACGGGCCACGCCCACACGCGACGCCGCAGGCCGCCGACCGCGGCCGCGAGGCCGAACAGGTTCCCGACGATCTCGCGCCACAGCACGTCGTACCCCGCGACCGTCAGCGTCGCGTCGAACAGCCAGCCGAGGGGCCCCACGTCACAGCCCCCGCAGCGCGAGGACGGTCGCGACCGCGGCCTGCGCGGCCTCGGCGCCCTTGTCCTCGTGGGACCCGGCCAGGCCGGCGCGGTCGAGCGCCTGCTGCTCGTCGTCGCACGTGAGCACGCCGAAGCCGACCGGCACGCCCGTGCGCACCGCGACGTCGGTGAGCCCCACGGTCGCGGACTGGCACACGTACTCGAAGTGCGGCGTGCCGCCGCGGATGACGACGCCCAGCGCCACGACCGCGTCGGCGTCCTGCGCGGCGCGGGCGGCGGCCACGGGCAGCTCGAACGTGCCCGGCACGCGCACGACCCGCACGTCGGTGACGCGGGCGTCGGCGAGGGCGCGCCGGGCACCGGCGATCAGGCCGTCCATCACGGTCGTGTGCCAGCTCGCGGCGACGACCGTGACGCGCAGGCCCGTGCCGTCGACGTCCAGGGTGGGCGATCCTGCGCCGCTCATGCCAGCTCCTCCAGGGGGTCGAACGCGTGGTCGGTGGTGTCGGCGCCCACGGTCGTGGGCGCGGCGTGCACGGGGGCGACGGGCACCGGGTCGACCCGCACGGGGTCGCCGGGCACGGGGGTCGCTGACGCGCCGGCGTCGGCCGGCGCGCCGTCGAGGTGCAGCAGGTGGCCCATGCTCGTGGCCTTGGTGCGCAGGTACGCCTCGTTGTGGGGCGTGCGGCCCACCTCGAGCGCCCGCACCTGCGTGACCTCCACGCCGTGCGCGCGCAGGCCCGTGACCTTCGCGGGGTTGTTCGTCAGCAGCCGCACGCGGCGCGCCCCGAGGTCGGCGAGGATCGCGGCCGCGGCGCCGTACTCGCGCCGGTCCGCGGGCCAGCCGAGGTCGACGTTCGCCTCGACGGTGTCGCGGCCCGCGTCCTGCAGCGCGTACGCCGCGACCTTCGCGAGCAGCCCGATCCCCCGCCCCTCGTGCCCCCGCAGGTACACGACGGCCCCGCCCTCCGCGGCGGCGATCCGCAGCGCCGCGTCGAGCTGCGGACCGCAGTCGCAGCGGGCGGAGCCGAACGCGTCGCCCGTGAGGCACTCGGAGTGCACGCGCACCGGAGGCTCGTCGACGAGGCCCGAGGCCGCCACGAGCGCGACGTGCTCGTCGCCCGTGCGCAGGTCGCGGTACCCGTGCACCCGGAACTCGCCGTGCGCGGTCGGCAGGTACGCGGTGTGCGTCGCGTGCACGCGCGGCGGCCCCGCGGTCGGGTCCGCCGGCGCGGGCGCGACGTCGTCGTGCGCGCGGCGCCACGCCTGCAGGTCCGCGATCGTCAGCAGCACCAGGCCCGCCTCGGCGGCGATCGCCGACGCCTCGGGCAGCCGCACCATGCGACCGTCGTCGCGCACGAGCTCGGCGATCGCCCCGACGGGCTCCAGACCGGCCAGCCGGCACAGGTCGACCGCGGCCTCGGTGTGCCCCGCACGGTGCAGCACGCCCCCGGGCACCGCGCGCAGCGGCAGCACGTGCCCGGGCCGGATCAGGTCTCCCCGGCCCGACGCGGGGTCGGCCAGGACGCGCAGCGTGCGCGCGCGGTCCGCCGCCGAGATGCCCGTCGTCACACCCGTGGCCGCGTCGACCGTCACGGTGTACGCCGTGCGGCGCGGGTCCTGGCTGCTCGGCACCATGAGCGGCAGGTCGAGCGCGTCGGCGCGCTCGGCCGGCATCGGCGCGCACAGGTAGCCCGACGAGCGACGGATCGTCCACGCGACCCACTCGGGCGTCGCAGACTGCGCCGCGAGCACCACGTCCGCCTCGTCCTCCCGGTCGGCGGAGTCCGCGACGAGCACCGGACGGCCCGCGCGCAGCGCGTCGAGCGCCGCCTCGACGGTGCCCAGGCGGACCTCGCCCCCCGCGTCGCCGCTCACCGCAGCGCCCCGGACGTCGCGAGCAGCCGCTCGGTGTACTTCGCGAGCACGTCGACCTCGAGGTTCACCGCCGCGCCCGGAGCCAGGCCCCCCAGCGTCGTGACCTCGAGCGTCGTCGGGATCAGGGAGACACCGAACACGTCGTCGCCCACGTGCGTCACCGTCAACGACACGCCCGACACCGCGACCGAGCCCTTCTCGGCGACGTACCGCGCGAGCGCCGGGTCGAGGCCGATCTCGACCTCGTCCCAGCGCGGACCCGGCCGGCGCGAACGCACCACGCCCACGCCGTCGACGTGCCCCTGCACGACGTGCCCGCCGTACCGGCCGCCCACCGCCAGCGCCCGCTCCAGGTTGACCCGGTCCCCCACCCCGAGCGCGCCCAGCGCCGAGCGGCGCAGCGTCTCGGGCATGACGTCCGCGACGAACGTGCCGTCCCCCGGCAGCTCCGCGACGGTCAGGCACACGCCGCTCACCGCGATCGAGTCCCCCGGGCGCGCGTCGGACGTCACCAGGTCGCCCCGCACCCGCAGCCGCGCGTCCGCCTGCGCACCACCCCCCGCCTCCAGGGCGACGACCGTGCCCAGCTCCTCGACGATGCCCGTGAACATCAGCGCTCCTCCTGCGACGTGGCGGCCGCGTGCGCGGCCGACCGGGGTTCGGGGGTCGCGACGACCAGCACGTCGGGACCCAGCGGGTGCACCTCGCGCGGCACCAGCCGCACGGCGTCCGCGATCGAGCGCACGCCCACGTCGCCCAGCGCGGCCGGACCGGCGCCGAGCAGCACCGGTGCCACGTACGCGTGCACCTCGTCGACCAGCCCCGCCGCGACGAACGCCGCCGCCAGCGTGGGCCCGCCCTCGACCAGCACGTGCCGCACCTCGCGCGCGTGCAGCGCCGCGAGGACGCGCGCCGGGTCGTGCGTGCGCAGCTGCACCAGCTCACCCCCCGGGCCCCGCAGCCTTGCCCCGGCGGGCACGTCCCGGCTCCCCACCACGACGCGCAGCGGCTGGTGCTCCACGAGCGACCCGTCACCCGTGCGCGCCGTCAACGACGGGTCGTCGGCCAGCGCCGTGCCCGTCCCCACGACGATCGCACCGACCTCCGCGCGCAGCCCGTGCGCGTGCCGCCGCGCGACGTCCGACGTGATCCAGCGGCTGCTGCCGTCCGCCGCGGCGACCCGCCCGTCGAGCGACGCCGCGAGCTTGAGCGTCACGAAGGGACGCCCGCGCGTCACCGCCGGCAGCCACGCGCCCAGCGCCGCGACCCCCTCGTCCGCGAGCACGCCCGTGACGACCTCGACCCCCGCGTCGTGCAGCCGCCGCGCGCCCCCGGCCGCGACCGGGTTCGGGTCCGCCACGCCCACCACGACCCGCGCCACGCC
>JAEYNO010000247.1 GCA_023412515.1 Actinomycetes bacterium | reverse complement strand
AGCACGAACGCGTCGCCCGCCCCGGCGCGCGGCGAGGCGGGCAGCGGCTCGACGACGGGCCCGGCGCCGACGCCGACGGTCCACCCGCCGTCGCGCAGCACCCGCAGCGCGACGTCGACCACGACGTCCGGGTCGTCGAGCACGCCCTGCACCTCGTCGCCGACCGTGCGCTCGAACGCGCGCACGGTCTCGACGTCGGCGAGCGCGGCGAGGAGCTCGGGGACGCGATCCTTGCCGCGTCGGCTCCCCCGCTGGTCGATCGTCATGACGAACATGACACAACACTGACAGGTTGTTCCTGTCGTCACAACCTCAAAAGGTTGTGCATCGCTCGTGGCCGGCGCTCAGAGCAGGAGAGCACCGGCCGGCGACGGGTCCGCCGAGATCTCGGCGTACGCCGCCGCCAGCAGCGTCGGGTCGGGGCCCTCGAGGCGCGACGGGCTCGCCAGACCGTCGAGCACCACGAAACGCAGCAGGTCGCCCCGCGTCTTCTTGTCCCGGCGCATCGCCGTGAGCAGCTGCTCCCACCGGTCGCCCCGGTAGGTCACGGGCAGCCCCAGCGCCGTGAGGACCGACCGGTGCCGTGCGACGACCTCGTCGTCGAGGCGGCCGGCCAGCCGCGCGAGCTCGGCGACGAACACCATGCCGACCGACACCGCCGCGCCGTGCCGCCACCGGTAGCGCTCGACGTGCTCGACGGCGTGCCCGAACGTGTGGCCGTAGTTGAGGATCTCCCGCAGGCCCGCCTCGCGCAGGTCCTCGCCGACCACGCGCGCCTTGGTGCGCACGGCCCGCTCGACGAGCTCGGCGAGCACGGGCGAGGACGCGGCCGCCGCGGGGTCGCGCAGCAGCGCCGTGTGCTCCTCGACGAGGTCGAGGATGCGCGGGTCGTCGATGAAGCCGCACTTGACGATCTCGGCGAGCCCCGCGACGAAGTCGTGCGGGCTCATCGACTCCAGCGCCGCGAGGTCGCACAGCACCCCGGCGGGCGGGTGGAACGCACCGACGAGGTTCTTGCCCTCGGCGGTGTTGATGCCGGTCTTGCCGCCGACCGCGGCGTCGACCATCGCGAGCACGGTCGTCGGCACCTGCACGACACGCACGCCGCGCAGCCAGGTCGCGGCGACGAAGCCCGCGAGGTCGGTCGTCGCGCCGCCGCCCAGGCCGACGACGGCGTCGGAGCGCGTGAACCCCGCCTGGCCCAGCACGCCCCACAGGAACGCGGCCACCTGCGCGGTCTTCTGCTCCTCGGCGTCGGGGACCTGCGCCACGTACGCCTCGTACCCGTGCGCGAGCAGGTCCTCGCGGACCGCGTCGGCCGACGCCGCGAGCGCCGCCGGGTGCACCACGAGCACGCGCTGCACGCCGTCGCCGAGCATCCCCGGCAGCCGGCCCAGCAGGTGCCGGCCGATGACGACGTCGTAGGGCTGCTCCCCCGCGACCCGCACCGTCCGCTCGCCGCTCACGCGTCACCGCCCGCGGTCCGCAGCGCACCCAGCGCGTCCTCGACCGCCTCGGCGACCTCGCCCGGGCGCAGCCCGTCGGTCGACACACGCACGGTCGCGACCTCCTCGTACACCGGACGCCGCGCGTCCATGAGCCCCTGCCACTGCGCGCGCGGGTTGCCGACGAGCAGCGGGCGCGCCTGGTTGAAACCCACGCGCGGCGCGGCGTGCGCGAGGCTCACGTCGAGGAACACGACGACGCCACCCGACGCGCGGTACGCCGCCAGCGCGGTCCGCGTCTCCTCGTGCAGGACCGCGCCGCCGCCCAGCGCGAGGACACCGTCGTGCTGGGCCAGCGCCGTGGCGACCGCGTCACGCTCGAGCTCGCGGAACCGCGGCTCGCCGTCCTCGACGAACACGTCCGCGACGGCCTTGCCGGCGACGGTCTCGACGTCGGTGTCGGTGTCGCGCGCCGTCAGCTGCCAGCGCTGCGCGAGCGCCTCCGCGACGGTCGACTTCCCGGCGCCCGGGGGGCCGACGAGGACGACACGGGGACCGGGGGGCAGGGCGTCGGCGGGCACGCCCGGCAGCCTAGTGCGCGCGGCCGCGGGCGCCCGGCGCGTCCGCGTGCCGAGCGGGGGCGCGACGCGCGTCGCTCCCCCGCCCCGCGTCACGCGAGCAGCTCAGGGATCGACGCGACGTACGCCTCGAGGTTGCGCCGCACCTCGGTCACCGAGTCGCCGCCGGTCTTCTCGAGCAGCGTCTGCGCGACGACCAGCGCGACCATCGCCTCGGCGACGACCGCCGCCGGCGGCACCGCGCACACGTCGGACCGCTGGTGGTGCGCCGTCACGGGCTCGCCCGTCGCGGTGTCCACCGTCGCGAGCGCGCGCGGGACCGTCGAGATCGGCTTCATCGCGGCGCGGACGCGCACGACCTCGCCGTTGGACATGCCGCCCTCGATGCCGCCCGCGCGGTTCGTGCGCCGCACGATCCGCCCCGACGCGTCGCGCTCGATCTCGTCGTGCGCCTGCGACCCGCGGCGGGTCGCCGTGCGGAACCCGTCGCCGACCTCGACGCCCTTGATCGCCTGGACCCCCATGAGCGCCGCGGCCAGGCGCGCGTCGAGCCGCCCGTCGGCCTGCACGTACGTGCCCACGCCCGAGGGCAGCCCGTGCACGAGCACCTCGACGACGCCGCCGAGCGTGTCGCCGTCCTTGTGGCACTGGTCGATCTCGGCGACCATCGCCGCGCTCGTGGCGGGGTCGAAGCACCGCACCGGGTCGGCGTCGAGGGCGTCGACGTCGTCGGGCGTGGGCACCGGGGCGCCGTCCGGCACGCTCACCGGGCCGATCGCGACGACGTGCGACACGAGCCGCACGCCCGCGGCCTGCTCGAGGAACGCCGCCGCGACCGTGCCGAGCGCGACGCGCGTCGCGGTCTCGCGCGCGCTCGCGCGCTCGAGGACCGGCCGCGCGTCGTCGAAGCCGTACTTGCGCATGCCCACGAGGTCCGCGTGCCCCGGGCGGGGACGCGTGAGCGGCCGGTTCCGGGCGATCTCGCGCACGTCACCGGTCCCCGCGTCGACCAGGAGGGCCTCGGCCGGCACCGGGTCCGCCGACATCACGTCCGACCACTTGGGCCACTCGGTGTTGCCGATCTCGACCGCGACCGGGCCGCCCTGCGTCAGACCGTGCCGCACGCCCGCGAGCAACCGCACCTCGTCCTGCTCGAACTTCATGCGCGCGCCCCGGCCGTGGCCGAGACGACGCCGCGCGAGCGCGGCCCGGACGTCGGACGTCTCCACCCGCACACCGGCGGGCAGACCGTCGAGGATGCCGACGAGCGCGGGACCGTGCGACTCGCCTGAGGTCAGCCAACGAAGCATGGGGGGATCCTGTCACGGGCAGGTCCCGGTGCCGCACGGACGCCCACTGGACGAGCACGGCGCCGCCCGGGAGTCCCAGACGGCGCCGTTGCGGCGGCACGAGCCCGCCGCGCGGTCACCAGGAGAGCTCGTCCGTCGCTCGGTTGGCCGGCGGCATGAGCCACGGCTCCTTGCCAGCAGGCACGTCCGACAGCTGGGGCCCGTCGGCGGGGACCTGCGGATGCTGGTCGCTGGCCAGCCGGTCCTCGAGCACATACGCCTGCATCTGCACGGTCAGCTCGACCATCCCGGGCTGAAGCTCGGGGACGCCGTTGCTCGGCGCCTTCACTTCCGTGACCGTCGTCATGGTGGCGCCGGTGACGAGGATCAACCGCGGGACGTCGTTCTGGAGCGCGGTGACGAACGCGCTCGCGTCACGCGCCCACCCGTACGCCGTGACAGAGACGGGGACCGCCGCGAAGCCGTCCGGGACGAGACCATCGCCCGCCTCCGCGGCCTGCCCGTCGACCGCCACCGGGGCCGTCGGCTCCGAGCCGGACTCGACCGGTGTGGCCTCAGGCGCCGGGGTGGCTTCCGCCGACGCGGGGGCGGGGGTCTCAGCGGCAGCGTCCGGGTCCTCCGGTGGGCCCGCGACGGTGGCCTCCGCATCAGCGCCGGCAGCAATGACCGCGACGTCGCCCGGACTCACGGCACCGACCAGCACGTTGCTGGCCCGCGCCACGTCCTCGATCTGCCGCAGCAGCTCAGCCGTCTGCGCCGAGGTCGGGATCCCGACGCGCAGCTGGTCGATCTCGGAACGGACCTCGTCGAGCGACGCGTACTGGTCCCGCAGGACCGTGACCCGGCTCTGCAGCACCTGGTTCTGCGCCTCGACCTGCTCGGCCTGCTCCCGGGCGAGCGCGGCGTCCGCGAACTGCCCGCTCGCCGCGCCGAACCATGCGAGCGCCAGGATGAGGACGACCCCGATAGCCGTCGCGGTGATCCACGCGGAGGACTTCTTGCTCACTGATCGGCTCCCTCGGTCGGTGCGGTGAGCGCGGAGAGCGCCGCCTTGGCCTCGTCCGGCCAGAAGCGCTGCGAGTAGGCGCGCAGGTCGACCTCGGCCGTCGCGGCGGTCTCGTAGAACACCGAGCCCTCCTTCTCGGCGAGGGTGCTCGCCTGGAACGTCACGCCGTAGAGGCCCGGCACCTTCTCGAGCGCCGTCAGCCAGTCCGCGGTCTGGGGCACGACCTCGCTCCTCGTCCCGAACGTGAGGCGCGCGACTCCCGGCCGCAGCAGCGGGTCGGCACTGGTCGTGAACCCCTGCAACGGCCCCGCCGCCTCCACCGTGACGGTGGTGAGGCTGACGCCCTCGGGCAGAGCTGCCCCCAGCGCGAGGAGGTAGCGGCCCCAGGCGACGTCGGTGACCATGCCGATCTCCCGCGCGCGCAGCGTGTCGTCGCGCGTGCCGTAGACCAGCGGGACCTCGGCGTACTTCGCCTGCTCGGCGAGCAGGGTCTGCGTACGGGCCTCCTCGTTCGCGAGCGTCGACCGCGCCTGCGAGGCCGTCAGCATCCCGAAGCCGATGAGCCCCGCGCCTGCGACGACCGCTGCGACCAGCGCGAGCACGAGATAGCGACGGACGGTCGAGAACTGCCGCGCCTGCCGGACCTCGGCGGGGAGCAGGTTCACCTGGGGAAGCCGCGGTGCCGCCGTCCCCGTCGCGCGGGAGGGACGGGTCCGCTCCTTCGTCAGCAGGCTCATGCCGCCACCCCGTACGCCAGGCCGACGGGCACCGCCAGCAACGACTCGTTCCCCTGCAGCTCCTGCCCGCCGACGCCCTTGCCGTGGCGCAGCCCGGCCAGCGGGTCGCCGAGGGTGACAGGCAAGCGGCTCGCGCTGGACAGGTACTGCCCCAGCCCGGGCAGGTGCACGCCTCCCCCGGTCAGCACGATCACCTCGGCCGCGGCGCCGTGGTTGTTCGACGCGTAGTAGGTCAGCGTGTTGCGCACCGACTCGACGAGGGTCTGCACGACGCCGAGCACCGCCTCCGCGACCGCCTGGTGCTCGGGCGGGACCGCGAAGCCGACGCCGATCTGCCGCTTGGCCACCTCTGCCTCGGGGACGGGCACCGACATCGCACCGGCGACCGCCTCCGTCACGTCGTGCCCGCCGGTGCGCAGGATGCGCACGAGTCGCGGCTGACCCTGGGCGGCGATGGTGACGTTGGTGAGCCGCGCGCCGATGTCGACGAACGCGACCACGCGCTGCGCCAGGTCGCCGCGCGCCAGGGCCCGGATCAGCGCGAACGCATTGAGGTCGACCATCACGGGAACGAGCCCTGCGGCCTCGGCCGCCAGGACGTTGATGTTGACCGTGTCCTTGGGCGCCGCGACCAGCAGACCGTGGTTGACGCGGCCGGCGGGGCCGTCGCTCTCGCCCGTCGCCCAGTAGTCGAGCAGCGCCTCGTCGGCAGGCATCGGCAGCATCTCCTGCACGTGGAGGTGCAGGGACGACTTGCGCTGCGACGGGGCGATCCAGGGAAGCTCGAGCTCACGGACCAGCACGCGCGGGTTCCCCACGCCGAGCACGACCTCGCGCGACTCGAACCGGCCCTTCTGCCACAGCTCGCGCAGGGCGGCCACGACGGTCGGCTGGTCAGCGACCTCGCCGTCCCGCACCGCGCCGAGCGGCAGGCGCACCTCGTGCACGGCCGTCACGGTCGGCGTGGCGCCTGGCTGCGGCCCTCCCGCGCCGAACGTCAGCTGGGCAGCCCGGACGGCGGTGGTGCCGATGTCCAGGCCGATGATGGTGTTCTTGGCCACCGGCGACTCCTTCTCCAGGACGGTCTCCGGTGCTATCGGCCGCCCGGCCTCGCTACTTGAGCACCCCAGGGCGCCTAGTCACAGACCGGCGGCAGCGAGGTAGGCGCGCGCGAGTGGTTCACCGAGCGGGAGCGCGAGCAGCGCGCCCAGCAGCATCCACGGCCCGAACGGCACCTGGGTCTTGCGGCCCGCGCGCCGGGCGGCCATGAGGCCCAGACCCCAGAGCCCGCCGAGGAGGAATCCCCCGAACCACCCCACGACGAGCTCGGCGACCCCGAACCAGCCGAGGACCATGCCGAGGACGCCCGCGAGCTTGACGTCGCCAAAACCCATGCCTCGCGGGTGAACGACGCACAGCACGAAGTAGATGACGTACATCGCCGCGCCGCCGACGACCGCGCGCAGGAGTGCTGACCAGTCGGGCGCACCTCCGGGGTTCCAGGAGGCCAGCACGAGAAGCACCAGGACGACCAGGTACGACGGCAGGACGATCGCGTCGGGCAGGCGGCGGTGGTCGATGTCGATGAGTGCGAGCGCGACCGAGATGGCCGCGAGGTACAGCACCGCCGGGAGCACCCACACCGGCCCGAGCCACCACGCTGCAAGGCCGAAGAGCGCGCCCGTACCGGCCTCGACGAGCGGGTACCGCCTCGAGATGGTCGTGCCGCAGTCCCGGCAGCGTCCCCGCAGCAGCAGCCACGACACGACAGGGATGTTGTCCCGCGGCCGCACGGGGCGGCCGCACCCGGGGCAGTGGCTGGGTGGGCTGACCACCGACTCACCGCGCGGGACGCGCCAGACCACCACGTTGAGGAAGGACCCGACCGTCAGGCCGAGCACGACGCAGACCAGGACGAGCATCAGTCGGTCACGTCACGCATGTACTGCAGCCGCAAGGCTGTCAGATCGGGGGTCGCCCCGCCCGCGTCCCCGACGGGGACGTAGTTCAACGAGAACTTCGTCGCTGCGTTCAAGGTGCAACCATAGAGCTGCCCGCGGATGCTCGGCGAACCGTTCACGGTGAGCTGGCGCGGGCTGTAGAACATCGCCGACGTCAGGTTGTCCTGCTGCCACTGGCCGGTGATCGTCACCGCAGAGTCCCAGGAGTTGGAGCAGGTCGCCTGGCCCGCCGGCCAGGGCACGATCAGGTAGATGGAGTGGGGACGCCCGTCGCCGGACGTCACACGCACCGGCGAACTGCCCGACCCGACGCCGATCTTGTTGGCGAGGATCACCGCGTCGGCGTACAGCTCGATCTTCGTCCCAGGTGTGAGCGTGATGTCCCCGCAGGACGACCTGGCGTCGAACACGGTGTTGGACATGACCTTGATGGGCGTGGTGAAGGGTGCCCCCCAGGGGGAGCACGGGTTGGCGTAGATGTCACCGGACGCGCCCGCCACGGTCGTGCGCCAGTCGGCATGACCCCAGCCGGTCCACAACGAACTCGACGAGTACCCAGGAGTCCCGACGACCCCGGTCCTGCCGTCCTCGAGAATCTTCGGGAAGGCGTTGTCGGGGCTCGCCGGGATGGCGGGCGGGAGTCCGACAGAGGCGTCGTTCTCCGTCGCAGTCGGATGCGCGGCGAAGAAGTCCGCCCGCGGCCCGGACCAGGTGAACTTCATGCTCCCGCCCACCCGGACGCTACCGCCCACCTGGACGGCAGGGTTGAAGTCGACGTTGCCACGGACCGTGAAGTTGCCACCTACGCTCGTCACACCGCCGTGCGTGTTGTTCAGGTACCCGCCGACCCAGAGCTCGCCGGCCACGTTGCACGGACCGTTGAAGCTCGCGTTTCCTCGGACGTAGAGCGCCCCCCCGATGGTCGTACCCGCGGAGCACGTGAGGTTGCCCTCGACGTAGACGTCGCCCTTGACGGTGCACGGCGAGGAGCTCAGCACCGCGTTGCCCTTGACGTACAGCGACCCCGCCGTCGACGTCTGCGTCGAGCAGGTGAAGTCGCCGTTCGTGAACATGTCAGGAGACTGCGCGGGGTTGACGGTGGTGATGTCGATGCCCGTGTCGATGCCCATCCGCAGATCGCCAAAGATGGCCTTGTTGAAGCGTGGCTGCGGGTTGGGGCGCTCGAAGAGGATCTCCGTGACGCTCTCGTCCCCCCGGCTCACACCGCCCACGCCCTGGTCGGCGGCCAGACCCGTCGAGCGGATCCGCAGGGCGTCCGCGGTGTCGGTCGGGCAGCCGCCCGACCAGACGCTCTGACCGGCCTTCTTGTGTTCGACCACGACTCGGTACTGCGGCGCGGTGGCGCCGGCCGTCCCGTACCCGGGTGACTCGTACGTGCCCGCGCACGTGAACCCTGCGGCGGCGCGGTCGGCAGGGGTGAGCATGAGACCGCGCGCGACGGTCTGCGCACCCGCCTCGGCCGCGGACACCGCCTGCACGTTGGCGCGGGTCGCCTGCGTGTTGCGGATCGTGAAGACGCTGGTCGCGACGATCACCGTGACCATCATGGACGTCAGGAGCATGGCCGCCAGGACCATGACCATTGCGTTCCCGGCGTCGTCGCGGCCAGAGAGCCGCGCCAGGACGCGGGTGCGGGGCGGACGGTTCACCAGCACGAGACTCCTCCGAGGGTGCTGCCCGGGTCGCGCTGCGCGGCCTGGGTGCGGAACGTGACGGGCGGGCGGTTCCGGGTCGTGTCGACCTCGACCGCGATCGTGACCGTGCTTCCCGACAACGCGAACGCCTTGCCCGACGCCGGCGGGCGTGCGCCGTCCACGGCGAGCGGCCACGACGCGGCGTTCGACGGGTTCGCGACGGCGGCCACGGTGCGCGGTGTGCCGGTGGCGGCCTGCGTGACGGCGCGCAGGTCACCTGCGGGGTCCAGGTACCAGCCGGAGCACACGGCCGCGTTCGCGTCGCTCTGCGCCGTCGAGCGGCGCTTGACGACCAGCAGTCGACCGTCGCTGCTGACACGGATCTCCGAGGCGTTCCGCACGCCCAGCTCCATGGCGGAGAGGTGCGTCTGGGCGAAGTTGTTGGCGTCGTTGGTCCCCGTGATGTGGTGCTGCACCCACATCGTCTGCACGAGCGTCGTGCCGACGATCGCGGCGACGAGCACCATGAGGACCGAGTACACGATGAGCTCGACCAGCGTCATGCCCGTGTCGTCGCCCGCGCCGACACGACGGCGGAGGGCACCCACGGCTCGCCTCATCGCGCGAACCCCGGGACGGCGATCGCGGTGGTGGCGGTGGCGAGCTTCTCGCCGGTGCTGACCCGCGTGACCGTCACCGTGAAGCGCTGGACGGCGAGCGGCCCGGGACACGCGGTCACCCCGGCCGACCCTGCGGGCGTCTGCGTCACACGCATGACGACGCCGCGCGAGTCGGTGACGTCGGGGACGGGGGTGTCGAGGAAGGCGCGGTAGTTCACGCACGCGCTGGTGGCGTCGGGATTCGCGCCGGCCGCCCGCGCGGCGTCGATCCGCGCGTTGACCAGTTGCGTCGCGTAGGCGATGGAGGCGTTGCGCGCCGACGTCGCGAACGACTGGATGAGCACCGGCGCGAGCGCCATGAGCAGGATCGCGAACAGCGTCATCGAGACCATGATCTCGACGAGGCCGAACCCCTCGTCGTCAGGTCGCTCCACGTCGGCACCTCTTCCTCTGGCTGAGCTGCTGTCGGGACCGTGCACGCGTAGGGCGACCGGATCGCTCCGGCCGCCCTACGCGCGGTGGTCCGCTAGGACCGGACTGGCGTCACGGCGTCGCCGCCGCCTCCTTGATGACCCCGGTCGCGGAGTCGTAGGTCCAGCTGCGCGAGCCCAGGTTGTCGTGGCCCGTCGTCAGCGTGTAGCCCGTGTCACCCGTGCCGGTGAGGGTGACGGTGATCGCCTTGACGCCCGACGTCTGGTTGTAGCCGTTCGCCTTCAGCTCCGCCGGCGTGAGGCCGGTGTACTTGCCGTTGTGCTGGGTCGCGAAGGACTCGGCGGCGATCGACGCGTTCTTCAGGTCCGACGTGACCGCCGACGCCCACGCGTTCTCCCGCTGGCGCAGGAACGCCGGGATGGCGACCGCGGCGAGGATGCCGATGATGATGATGACGACCAGGAGCTCGACCAGGGTGAAGCCCTTGTCCTTCTCCTCGATCTGCTTGCGGAAACGAGCGATCACGTTCGACTCCAGAGGGTGAGTGTCGTTGACAGTTCCATGCGCCGGCCGTGGCCGGCTCGGGTCGTGCACCCGGTTCTTCGACGCCGACGCCCGGCATCTTGAGCGCACACCACCCGAACGCCCGCACGATCACCCGGACAGAGCAACGCGCCAGACGAGCTGGTCACGGGGAGCTACTTGATGAGCTCGAAGATCTTGAAGATGGGCATGTACAGGGCGATGATCATGCCGCCGATGAGGGTCCCCAGCACCGCGATCATGAGCGGCTCGATGAGGCTCGTGAGCTGCTCTGTCGTGGACTCGACCTCCTGGTCGTAGAACTCGGAGATCTTCTCGAGCATGGTCTCCATCGAGCCTGAGTCCTCGCCGACCGCCATCATCTGCACGACCATGGGCGGGAAGACCGACTCGTTGGCCAGCGGCTTGGACAGCGAGTTCCCGCTGCGCACGGAGTCCTGCACGTTGTGGACCGCCTGCTCGATGACCCAGTTCCCCGACGTCTCCCCGACGATGTCGAGCGCCTGGAGGATGGGGACGCCGGCGCCCATCATCGTCCCGAAGTTGCGCGTGAACCGCGCGATCGCCACCTTCTGGAACAGCGGCCCGAAGATCGGCACCTTGATCTTCCACGGGTCGACCTTCGAACGGACCGACTCCTCGTTCTTGTTCTTGCGCCACCACACCGCGAACACGACGCCGACCACGAGACCGACCGGCGCGACCACGCGCATGGCCGTGGACAGGTGCACGAGGAACTGCGTCGGCCCGGGCAGGTCACCACCGAGGTCGGCGAACATCTTCGCGAACACGGGCACGATGAACAGCAGCATGCCCACGACGGCCACGACGGCGATGATGAAGACGACCACCGGGTACGTCATCGCCGACTTGATCTTGGCGCGAAGCTTCACCTCGGCCTCGTAGTTCTCCGCGACCGAGGCGAGCGCCTTCTCGAGGAACCCTCCCGTCTCGCCCGCCCGGATCATGTTGATCATCAGCGGCGGGAACTCGGCCTTGTGCTTGGCCATCGCCGACGACAGGGACCGACCCGCCTCGACCTCGTTCCGGACGCTGCCGAGGACCTTGGCGAGCGGCTTGCTCTCGGTCTGCTCCGCGAGGATCGACAACGTCCTGAGCAGCGACAGGCCCGCCGAGATCATCGTCGCCATCTGACGGGACATCACCGCGAGGTCCTTCAGCGTGACCTTCTCGCCGAACCCCGGGATCGAGATCTCGCGCTGCAGGCCCGAGGTGGAGACCTCGTTGATCGAGACCGCGGCCAGTCCCAGCTCCTTGAGACGATTCGCGACCGCCGTCTGGTTGGTCGCCTCGACCCGCCCCTTGATGATCTTGCCCTCGCGGTCGCGGACCGCGTACTCGAACATCTTCGCCTCGGCCATCAGAACGCCTGCCCCTGCATCGTCGCGGCCGCGGAGGCACCCGATGCACCGCCCGTGAAACGGCCGGTGAGCCGGTTGAAGTCCTCCACGTGGTGGCACTTCTCGAGGCCCACCTCGTACGAGATGCGCCCCGTCTTGACCAGGTCGGCGAGGTGCTGGTCCATCGTGTGCATCCCTTGCTGCGCGCCCGCCTGCATGGCCGAGTAGATCTGGTGCGTCTTGCCCTCACGGATGAGGTTGCGGATCGCCGGCGTCGCGACCATCACCTCGGTCGCGACGACCCGCCCCGGAGAGTCGTACCGCTTGCACAGCGTCTGGCAGACCACCCCCTGGATGGCGCCCGCCAGCTGCGTCCGCACCTGCGCCTGCTGGTGCGACGGGAACACGTCGATCACGCGGTCGATGGTCTGCGCGGCGTCCTGCGTGTGCAGCGTCGCGAAGACGAGGTGACCGGTCTCGGCGGCGGTCAGGGCGACCGAGATCGTCTCGAGGTCGCGCATCTCGCCGACGAGGATGATGTCGGGGTCCTGACGCAGCACGTGCTTGAGCGCGTTGGCGAACGAGTGGGTGTCGGCACCGACCTCGCGCTGGTTGATGATCGACTTCTTGTGCCGGTGGAGGAACTCGATGGGGTCCTCGACGGTCATGATGTGGTCCTCGCGCGTGCGGTTCGCGAGGTCGACGATCGAGGCGAGCGTCGTGGACTTGCCCGACCCGGTGGGTCCCGTGACGAGCACGAGGCCACGCGGCAGGTTCGCGAACGTCCCGACGACCGGCGGGACGCCGAGCGCCTCGAGCGGCTTGATCTCGTACGGGATGACGCGGAACGCGGCCCCGACGGACTCGCGCTGCACGTACAGGTTGACGCGGAACCGTGCGAGTCCCCGCACGGCGTGCGAGAAGTCCAGCTCCAGGTTCTCCTCGAACGTCTCGCGCTGCTTCTGCGACAGGATCGCGTACAGCGACCGGCGCAGCCCGTCGGGCGTCATGGTGCCGAAGCCCTCGACGGGCTTGAGCGCTCCGCTGAGGCGCACCATCGGCGGCGACCCGGACGTGAGGTGGGCGTCCGACCCGCCGAGGCGCACGAGCTCGCGCAGGACGGCCTCGATGTCGACGTCGCCCTCGAGCCGCTCCTGTCCGACGCCGGCACGCGTCGCCGGGCGTGCGACGGGCGGTCCCGCGGGCGGCTCGGCACGGCGCGCGCGCTGCGACGCCGGCGCCGGGGG
>JAEYNO010000218.1 GCA_023412515.1 Actinomycetes bacterium | reverse complement strand
GCCCGTGGTCGTGCGGGCCTTCGCGCCGCCGCCCCGCCCGTGGCTGCCCGGGCACCGCGGGGTCGACATCGCCGCCGCGGCGGGCGCTCCCGTGCTCGCCCCGGCCGACGGCGTGGTGACGTTCGCGGGGCGGGTCGTCGACCGCGGCGTCGTCACGGTCCTGCACCCCGACGGGCGTCGCTCCAGCCTGGAACCCGTCTCGGCGACGGTCGCGGTGGGACAGGCCGTGCTCGCCGGGGACGCGGTGGGCGTGGTCGCTGGCAACCCCCACGGCACCGAGGGCGGGCCCGGCGTCCACTGGGGCGTGCGGGAGGGCGACGTGTACGTGGACCCGTGGGACCTGCTCCCGGGCCTCGGTCCGGTCGTGCTCCTCGAGGCGCCTGTCGACTGACGGGACGGTCAGGCGTGCTCGGCGTCCAGCAGGCGCGTGCGCAGCCGCGTCATCGCCGCCGTGTGGATCTGCGAGATGCGCGACTCGGTGACGCCGAGGACGCGCCCGATCTCGGCCAGCGTCATGCTCTCGTAGTAGTAGAGCACCACGACGAGGCGCTCGCGCTCACCGAGGCACTCGATCGCGCGCGACAGCAGGTACTTCGTCTCCTGCGCCTCGACCGATCCGGCCGGGTCCTCGGCGCGGCGGTCCCCGAGGGTGTCGGCGAGCGTGGCGGCGCCCGGCCGGTCGTCGCTCCCCGCGAGCAGCTCGTCGAGGGCCGCGATGTTCACGGACGCGAGCTGGGAGTACACCGCGCGCAGCTCGGACAGCGGGACCTCAAGCCGCTCCGCGACCTCGGCCTCGGTCGGCGCGCGGTGGAGGGTGGCCTCGAGCTCGCCGTAGGCGCGGTCGACGGCGCGCGCCTTGGTGCGCACGGAGCGCGGGACCCAGTCCATGGCCCGGAGCTCGTCGATGATCGCCCCCCGGATGCGCGAGGAGGCGTACGACTCGAACTTCACGGCGCGGTCGGTGCGGTACTTCTCGATCGCGTCGATGAGCCCGAACATGCCGTACGACACGAGATCGGCGTGCTCGACGGTGGACGGAAGCCGCATCCCGATGCGCCCGGCCACGGCCGTCACGAGGGGGACGAAGTGCAGGATGAGCCGCTCGCGCGCCTGCGGGCAGTGCGTGGTGGTGTACCGCTCCCACAGCACCTCGAGGTCCGCCGCATCGGCTCGCTGCGGGACCGCGGCGAGCCCGCGCGCGGCCGTCGCCGGGCGCTGCTGGGGGACGATGCCCGCGGGAGCCGTCCCGGCGGCGTAGGCGCGTGCGACCGTGGCGGTACCGGCGCCGGCGAGGGCGTCCTGCAGTGCCGTCATCGTCGGCTCCGTTCGTGAGGGGTGCGGTGCGGGCAGGGTGAGGGGTCCCTGCGCGAGGTCGGGGGGCAAGGTCGTCAGGCTCGTGGGTGGGCGAGCTGGAAGGCCGAGCGCAGGCGCTCGGCCGAGACGTGGGTGTAGCGCTGCGTCGTCGACAGGCTCGCGTGGCCGAGGATCTCCTGGACCGTCCGCAGGTCGGAGCCGCCCTCGAGCAGGTGCGTCGCGGCCGTGTGCCGCAGCGCGTGCGGCGCGACGTCGTCGACGCCCACCGCGGCGGCGAGCTCGTGCACGACCGCACGGAGCTGGCGCTGGTCGGCACGGCCGCCCCGTCGCCCCAGGAGCAGCGCTGGTCCGGAGCCCTCGCGGACGAGGCGGGGCCGGCCGGTCGTGAGCCAGGCGTCCACGGCGCGCGCGGCAGGACGACCGAACGGCACGACCCGCTCCTTGTCCCCCTTGCCCACGACGCGCAGCATCAGCTGGCCGAGATCGAGGTCGTCGACGTCGGCCCGGCACAGCTCGCCGACTCGCGCGCCGGTCGCGTAGAGCAGCTCGAGCGCGGCCCAGTCCCGCAGGTGGACCGGGTCGGCGTCCGCGGCCCGCTCGCGAGCCGCGTCGAGCAACCGCGTGACGGGCTCGACGGCCAGGACCGTCGGCAGCACCGACGCCGCACGGGCCGTGCCGAGCCGGAGGGTCGGGTCGACGGGGACCCGGCCGGTGCGGGTCGCCCACGTGAAGAACGTCCGTGCCGCCGCCGAGCGACGCGCCAGCGTGGCCCTGCTCAGCCCGTCCTGCACCATGGCCGCGAGCCATCCGCGCAGCAGCGCGAGGTCGACGTCGGCAAGCATGGTCACGCCGTGCCGCGCCGCGTGGTCGAGGAGGTGGTCGAGGTCACCCAGGTACGCACGCACCGTGTTCTCGGAGACACCGCGCTGAGCGTGCAGGTGCAGGGCGAAGTCACCGCGCAGCAGAGCCCGCTGAGGGTCTCCCGCCGTGATGTTCGCCATGTGCATGACCCTAAGGTGGCGTGACCCGCGCCGTTCGACAAGGGGCCATTTCGACCCGGGGTCGAATGCGCGCACGAATTCGGGGCCAATGTCCGATCCGGCGTCGGGATTACTCCGTTCGCCGCGCTATTTCACCCCTTCCCCGCCTCATGACCTGGGACGACGACCCATCCCGCGGCGAGACGCCGCGCCCGCCCGTCGAGCTCCAGGAGACCGAGCGCGGCACGTGTCTCGGCGACGGACGCGCCCGAGCGCGCGGCGATCAGGTCGACGTCGCGCGGCACGCGACGGGACAAGCCGTCGTGCACGCGCCGCGCGAGGGGGTCGAGACCGTCCACCTCCCCCGCCGGCCCCGCGTCCTCGACCTCTGGCGCCACGCGCCGCGTCGGTCCCGCGAGCTCGACCACCTCGTCAGCGTCGGTGACGCACACCGCCACACCGTCGCGCAGCAGACGGTGGCACCCCGCGGACGCGGCGGACGTCACGGGCCCGGGCACGGCCCCGACCGGCCGCAGCAGCCGGGCGGCGTGGTGCGCGGTGCTCGCGGCCCCCGACCGCCAGGCCGCCTCCACCACGACGGTCGCGCACGACAGCGCGGCGATGAGCCGGTTGCGCTGCAGGAACCTGCTGCGCGTCGGCGCGGCGCCCGGCGGCACCTCGCTCACCACCGCCCCGCCGGAGGCCACGATCTCCTCGAGCAGCCGGGCGTTGCCCACGGGGTAGGCGCGATCGACACCGCCGGCGAGGACGGCGAGCGTGCCGCCGCCGGCGAGCAGCGCGCCCCGGTGGGCCGCCGCGTCGATGCCGTAGGCACCGCCGGACACCACCCACCAGCGGCGCCGGACCAGGTCGGCGGCCAGGTCGACGGCCACGCGCTCGCCGTACGACGTGCTGGCGCGCGCACCCACCAGGGCGACGACCTGCGGCACGTCGTCCGCCCCGCCCGCCGCGCAGCCGTGCGCGGGTGCCGGCAGGGCCCCCCGGACCCACAGCGCGTGGGGCG
>JAEYNO010000183.1 GCA_023412515.1 Actinomycetes bacterium | reverse complement strand
GGGTGCGCTCTCGCCGTGATTGCGGGAGCGTTCCCACGCACTGCGGGACACCTTGCTGCGCCAGGTGGTCAGGTGTCAAGGAGCGGGGACCGCGTCGGCACCGTGGTAGCGGTTCCACCCGAGCGTGGTCGCTGGTCAGGGCGATTTCCCACGACTCCCACGTTACCCAATCGTTACGGCGTTCAGCCGTTCGTGACCTTCGCCCGACGGGCGCTCGCGGGACGTCCCTCAGGTGGTCGGCGCGCCGCCGTCGGCGCCGCTCAGCCACCGCGCCGCGACGGCCTGCTCGGTCGCGAGCGCGGCGCGCACCGCGCCCCCCGCGGCCTCCTCGACGGCCGCCGCGAACAACGGCACCGCGGCGCGCACCTCGCCGTCGTAGACGACCCGGCTGGCGTCGGCGCCCACGGGGTCGAGGGTCGTGCGGCCGGTGACCCGCACCGGCGCGCCCGCGATCTCGACGACCACCGTGCCCGTCCGTGCGCCGTCCTCGCGGGCCGCCTCCCAGGCCTCGACCTGGCGCACGTCGATGCGGTCGCCCACGAACGCCCGCAGGTGCGCGGGGATCTGGCCCGTCGGCAGCTGGCGGCGCGTCGTCACCGTGAACGCGCCGTCGACCGTGCCCGTCACGTCGACGTGCTGGTCGACCGCGCCCGCCTCGCGGACCTTGGCGGCGACGTACGCCGGGTCGGCGAGCAGGCGCGCGGCGCCGTGCGCGTCGGTGGGCAGGTCGATGGTCACGTGCAGGTGCACCGTGGGCTCCCCGGGCCGATGGTGACGGTCGCGCGCGACGGCGCGGACCCCTCGACGGGTCGAGCCGTGGTCGTCCCCCCGCTGCATCGCCGCGGTGTGGACCCGTCGCGTCGAGCCTAGCCGTCGCTGCGTACCCTGGTGCGCGTGTCCACGCTGAGCGACCTGGTCGCGCGCCACGGAGCGCTCGAGCCCGCCGACCTCGAGTGGCTGCACCTCCTGGTCGGGGACTGGCAGGTCGTGTCCGACCTGGCCTTCGCCGACCTGGTGCTGTGGCTGCCCACGACCGACGACGACTTCGTGGCGATCGCCCAGTGCCGCCCGTCGACGGGTGCGACCGTGCACTACGACGACGTGGTGGGCTCGCACCCGCCCGAGGGGCAGCGCGCGCAGCTGCGGCGCGCCCTGGACGAGCGCGCGGCGCAGCGCTCGCGCGAGCCGCGCTGGTTCGGCTCCTACGCGGTGCGCGAGGAGGCGGTGCCGGTCGTGCGCGGCGGCCGGGCGATCGCGGTGCTGGCGCGGCAGACGAACCTCGGCGGCGCCCGCACGCCCTCGCGTCTCGAGCTCAACTACGTCGAGGCCGCCGACGACCTCGTCGGCATGATCGCGCGGGGCGAGTTCCCGTCGCCCGACGCGCCGACCGGTCCGCGCCGCGGCGCGCCGCGCGTCGGGGACGGGCTCGTGCGCCTCAACGCCGAGGGTGAGGTGCTGTACGCGAGCCCCAACGCGCTGTCGTGCTTCCACCGGCTCGGGGCGCTGGGCGACCTCGTCGGGCGGTCGCTGGTCGAGGTGACCTCGGACCTCATCGAGCAGGACGCGACGGTCGACGAGTCGATGCCGCTCGTGCTCATGGGGCGGGCGCCGTGGCGCGTCGACGTCGAGGCCCGCGGCGTCGCGCTGTCGCTGCGCGCCGTGCCGCTCACCGAGGGCGCCCAGCGCACCGGCGCGGTCCTGCTGTGCCGTGACGTCTCGGAGCTGCGGCGGCGCGAGCGCGAGCTCATCACCAAGGACGCGACGATCCGCGAGATCCACCACCGCGTGAAGAACAACCTGCAGACCGTGGCGGCGCTGCTGCGGCTGCAGTCCCGGCGCATGAGCTCGCCCGAGGCGCGCGACGCGCTCGCCGAGGCCATGCGGCGCGTCGCGACCATCGCGCTGGTCCACGAGACCCTGTCGCAGACGCTCGACGAGAGCGTGCCGTTCGACGACCTCGTCGGGCGGAGCCTGCGGCTCGCGGCGGACGTCGCGACCGCGGGTGCGCACGTCCGCACCACGGTGCGCGGCTCGTTCGGCGCGGTCCCGGCCGAGGACGCCACGGCGCTCGCGCTCGTGCTCACCGAGCTCGTGACCAACGCGGTCGAGCACGGCCTCGCCGGGCGCGAGCAGGGCACGGTCGAGATCGTCGTCGAGCGCGAGGGCAACCGCCTGCGGGTCGAGGTGGTCGACGACGGCGCGGGCCTGCCGGAGGGCAAGGGCGCCGGCACCGGGCTCGGCACGCAGATCGTCTCGACGCTGGTCCGCAACGAGCTGGGCGGCTCGATCGTGTGGCGGTCGGGCGACAGCGGCGGCACGTCGGTCGTCATCGAGGCCGTGCTGCGGCAGGGACGGGACGCGGCCACGGTCGCCTGAGCCGCGGGAGGTCGTGGTCGACCGCGACCCGAGGAGCGTTCGGCTCGGCCGGATGGCTTCCGCTCTATCAGGCACCCTGCCGGGCGGGCGAGGTCCGATCCGTCGCAGCGGGCGGGCCCCGGCGCGCGGCCGGGCGCCGGGACGACGACAGGGCCGCCGCGAACGGTCGGCCCTGTCGGGTGGTGCGGGAGGCGTCGCGGGGGCGCGACGCGGGTGCGGTGGTTCAGCCGGCGCGGCGCTGGCGCGCGGTGCGGCGCTTGAGCGCGCGGCGCTCGTCCTCGGAGAGGCCGCCCCAGACGCCGGCGTCCTGACCGGTCTCGATCGCCCACTTCAGGCACGTGTCGACCACGTCGCACCGGCGGCACACGGCCTTGGCCTCCTCGATCTGCTGGAGGGCCGGTCCGGTGTTGCCGATCGGGAAGAAGAGCTCGGGGTCCTCGTCGAGGCAGGCTGCGCGGTGGCGCCAGTCCATGGGATCTCCTTGGGCGCACGCCTGCCCGACGCGCCCCGAAGGAGCGCGCGGCCGCAGGCATGGAGTCAGTGGTGGGGGGAACGTGCTTGCTCAAGCGTCACACCGGGTGCGCCCGACGCACAAGGGTTACGGGAACGTTTCATCACCGTGACCTCTGAGGCGTTGGTCACATTCTCGTGTCGTCGCGCTGTGACCCGTCGGGGAGGTGCGTCGTGACGACCCCCTGGACTCAGCCGAACGTCCAGGTCAGAGCCACTCGTCTCACTCCGGGCCCGTGACCTGGGAGATCGCTGTGTCGTTCACGCGGCGGTCACCTGGAGGCCGCCGTCGCGAGGTGCTCACGGGCCGTCGGGCCCGGGCGCGCCCGAGGGATCGTGACGTGGTTCACGCGGGACCCGGGACGTCTTTCCCGGTCGCGTCGCCGAGGGGTGTGGTCGGGCGTGCGCGCCAGATCTGGTATGGCCGCTGCCGCGGCGTGGTGCGCGCCTTCTCGGGGCGGCCCGAGGGGAGTGCGTCCCTGGTCGTGCGGCGGCGCGCGTGCGGGCCGCACGGCCGCTCCCGCGTCCGACGTCCTAGGGTCGTCGCATGCCCACCCCGCCGTCGCCCTCACGTCCGCCGCTGCTCGTCGTCGCGTGCGGCCTCGTGCTCCTGGAGGCGGTCGCGCTCGGTGCGGCCGCCGCCGTCGGCATCGCGTCGCTGGGCGGCGGGGGCGACGTCGGGCCCGTCGTGTTCCTCGTCCTGCTCGCCCTGGGGGCGGCGGCGCTGCTCGTCGGTGCCGTCCGCGGTCTGTGGGGCGGGCGTCGCTGGCCCCGCGGACCGGTGCTCACGGTCCAGCTGTTCGTCGTGGTGGCCGCGACCACCTGGTGGCGTGCCGGGGGTGGGGTGCTCGCGCTCGCGCCGGTCGTCGTCGCCGTCGTCGTGGGTGGCGCGCTGCTCGTCCCCTCGGTGGTCGCCGTGACGTCGGCGGGGCGGCGCACGGACTGAGACGTCACGGCCTGCCGCGCGCGACGCGTCCGGTCAGGACGCGCGCGCGAGGTCGTCGACCTGGACGCGCACGAGCGTGCGGTCGCGTCGTAGCACGCCGCGGCCCGGTACCCGCACGCCCGGGTCCGTGTGCAGCGCGGACCCCGCGCCGAGCAGATCGGCGGCGGCCGGGCCGTGCGGGTCGAGGACGAGCACCTGGCCGTGCCGCAGCACCGCGGGCACGATCCCGCGGAACGCGGTCGCGGCGTGCTCGGTCGTGGTCGCGACCGCGGCGACGCCGGGCCGGCCCGACCGCAG
>JAEYNO010000119.1 GCA_023412515.1 Actinomycetes bacterium | reverse complement strand
GGCCCGCGCCGGCCCCGCGCGTCCCAGCAGGCGGCGTGCCAGTGCCGACGCTCGTCGACACCGGCGCCGCGCCAGTCGTCGGTGCGCCACGCGACGACGTGGGGCGTGCCGGCCGCGACGAGCTGGTCGCACCCCGGGCAGCGGTACTCGCGGTCGGAGCCGCGCACGCGCTGCACGGTCCACTCGCCGTCCGGGCCGGACTCGGAGCGGCGCCCGCCGGTCGCGCGGTCGACGTCGAGCGGCACGTGCTCGGCCCCGTAGGGGCGACGCGACGAGGGACGGGACCGGGGCACGGGTCCATCCTCACGCACGTCGAGGTCCCCGCACCAACGCCGACGGCCGGTGCGGACGAGCTCGCGGTACCAGCGCGCCGAGTCCTTCACGGTGCGGACCTGGGTGTCGTAGTCGACGTGCACGACGCCGAACCGGCGGTCGTACCCGTACGCCCACTCGAAGTTGTCGAAGAGCGACCACACGAAGTAGCCCCGCACGTCGACGCCCTTGTCCATCGCCTCGCCGACGGCGTCGACGTGGTCGTGCAGGTAGGCGACGCGCTCGACGTCGTGCACGCGGCCGTCCTGCGTCACGGTGTCGTAGAACGCGGCCCCGTTCTCGGTGATCGCGAGCGGCAGGCCCGGGTAGCGGTCGTGCAGCTCGACGAGCAGGTCGACGAGGCCCTGCGGCTCGATGTTCCAGCCCATCGCGGTGTGCGGACCGGGCTGCGGCAGCCACTCGACCTGGTCGGCCCCCACCCACGGGCTGACCTCGGAGGACCGGTGCCCGTCGGGCCCGGGGGTGCCGTCGCCGACGGGCGGCGTGCCGTGCTGCACGCGCCCGGTCGAGTAGTAGTTGACGCCGAGCAGGTCGATCGGGACCCGGATGAGCTCGAGGTCGCCGTCCTGCACGAAGGACCAGTCGCTGATCGCCGCGGTGTCGGCGAACACGCGCTCGGGGTAGGCGCCTTCGAGGAGCGGGCCGAGGAAGACCTCGTTGGCGATCGTGTCGATGCGACGCTTGGCCTCGACGTCCTGCGGCGCGTCGGACGCGGCGCGCGTCACGTGCAGGTTCAGCGTGATGGACACGGGCGTGGCCGGGCCCAGCTCGTCGCGGATGACGCGGGCGGCGAGCCCGTGCGCGAGGTTGAGGTGGTGCACGGCCGCGAGCGCGGCGGCGGGGTCGGTGACGCCGGGCGCGTGGACGCCCGAGGCGTAGCCGAGGAACGACGAGCACCAGGGCTCGTTGAGGGTCGTCCAGAGGTGGATGCGGTCGCCCAGGGCGCGCGCGACGACGCGGGCGTACTCGGCGAAGGCCTCGGCGGTGGCGCGGTTGGTCCAGCCGCCCGCGTCCTCGAGCGTCTGCGGCAGGTCCCAGTGGTACAGCGTCACGACGGGCTTGATGCCCGCGGCGAGCAGCCGGTCGACGAGGTCGGAGTAGAAGTCGAGACCCGCCTGGTTGACCTCGCCGGTGCCGTGCGGGAGCACGCGCGACCACGAGATCGAGAACCGGTAGGCCTGCAGCCCGAGGTCGGACATGATCGCGACGTCCTGCGGGACGCGGTGGTAGTGGTCGACCGCGACGTCGCCGGTGTCGCCGTTGAGGACCTTGCCGGGCGTCTTCGAGAACGTGTCCCAGATGGACGGCGTGCGACCGTCCTCGGCCGCGGCGCCCTCGATCTGGTACGACGCGGTGGCCGACCCCCAGAGGAAGTCGGCCGGGAACGTGCGGCCGGACGGCCGCGTGGTGCTGGTCATGACATGCCCTCCGGGAGCGGTGAGTGGGTGCTGCTCGGCGGCCCTGACGGACCGCTCGCCGAGTCCGCGAGGCAGCGGCGCCGCGCGGGTCGAATCGATACGATACAGGGCGTGGGACCGCTCCCGCACCCCGGGGGCGGGCGGACCGTCCCGGCCTCCTCGGGACCGGGACGGTCGCGCCGCGTCACACCGCGACGACGACCTCGCCCACCCCCGCCGGGACCTCGACGCGGTCGCCCCCGAACGGCTGCACGGCCCACGCCCCCGGCGCGCCGACGGCCCGCACCCGGACCTCCGCACCCGAGCGCAGCACCGTGAACACGGCCTCGCCGTCGCCGCTCGGGACGCGCGTCGTCGACCGGTGCCCGTCCGGCAGCTCCACGAGGTGCAGGGTCACGCCGTCCGCGTGGTCGCGGTCCGGCCGGTCGTCGTGCGCGCCCACCGGCAGCACCGTGCCCGGCCGCACGTACAGCGGCACCGAGTCGAACCCGTGGCGCTCGCGCACCCAGCGCGGCCCCGTCACCTGCTCCCCCGTCAGCCACGACGTCCACGTGCCCGCGGGCACGTACACGTCGACGTCGCCGGCGGCAGAGAACACGGGCGCGACGAGCAGCGCGTCGCCCAGCATGTACTGCGTGTCGACCGTCGCCGCGCCGCGGTCCTCGGGGAACTCCAGCACCATCGGACGCATCACGGGCAGCCCCTCCTCGTGCGCGACCCGGCCGGCCTGCGCGAGGTACGGCATGAGCGACATCTTCAGCCGCGTGAACCGCCGCGTGACGTCGACCGCCTCGTCGTCGAACGCCCACGGCACGCGGTAGGAGTCCGAGCCGTGCAGCCGGCTGTGCGACGACAGCAGGCCGAACGGCAACCAGCGCTTGAACACCGCGGCGTCCGGCACACCCTCGAACCCGCCGATGTCGTGGCTCCAGAACCCGAAGCCCGACAGCGCGAGCGACAGCCCGCCGCGCAGCGACTCCGCCATCGACACGAACGTCGACTCGCAGTCGCCGCCCCAGTGCACGGGGTACTGCTGGCCGCCGGCCGTCGCCGACCGCGCGAACAGCACCGCCTCGCCCGCACCGCGCTCGGCCTCGAGCAGCTCGAACACGCTCCGGTTGTACAGGTGCGTGTAGTAGTTGTGCATGCGCTGCGGGTCCGACCCGTCGTGCCACACGACGTCGGTGGGGATCCGCTCGCCGAAGTCGGTCTTGAAGCAGTCGACGCCCTGCGCGAGCAGGCCGCGCAGCTTGTCCTGGTACCACGCCACGGCGTCGGGGTTCGTGAAGTCGACCAGGCCCATGCCGGCCTGCCACATGTTCCACTGCCACACCGAGCCGTCGGGGTTCTTCACCAGGAACCCGCGCTCCTTGCCCTCGGCGAACAGCACCGAGCGCTGGGCGACGTACGGGTTGATCCACACGCAGATGCGCAGGCCGCGCTCCTTGAGCCGGCGCAGCATGCCCTCGGGGTCGGGGAACGTCGCGGGGTCCCAGATGAAGTCGCTCCAGTGGAACTGCCGCATCCAGAAGCAGTCGAAGTGGAAGACGCTCAGCGGCAGGTCGCGCTCGGCCATGCCGTCGACGAAGTGCGTGACCGTCGCCTCGTCGTAGCTGGTCGTGAACGACGTCGACAGCCACAGGCCGTACGACCAGTCCGGCACGCGCGCCGGACGGCCCGTCAGCGCCGTGTATCGGCGCAGCACGTCCTTGGGCGTGGGCCCGGCGACCACGTAGTACGTGAGCGACTGCCCCTCGACCGAGAACTGCGCGCGCGAGACGACCTCGGTACCGATCTCGAACGAGACCCGCTCGGGTTGGTCGACGAACACCCCGTACCCGGCCGACGAGAGGTAGAACGGCACGTTCTTGTACGCCTGGTCGCTCGCGGTGCCGCCGTCGGCGTTCCAGATGTCGACCGTCTGGCCGTTCTTCACCAGCGCGCCGAACCGCTCCCCCAGGCCGTAGACGTGCTCGCCGACGCCCATGGTCAGCTGCTCGCGCACGAAGTGCCGGCCGTCGGCGTCGGTCAGGACGCCGACGCTGCGCGGCGTCGACGCCGTGAGCACGCGGCCGTCCGTGACGTCCACGAACTCGACCGACCAGTCGCCGGCGGTCGCGACGCGCGCCTCGAGCTGCCCCGACCGCAGCGTCGCGACGGCCTGCCCCGTGAGGCCGGGCGTCGCGATCTTCACGTCGCCGGCGTCGCGGTGCAGCTCGAACCGCGGACCACGGTCGAGGCCGCCCTGGAAGTGCTCGATCGTCACGCCGACCACGCCGTCCATCGGCGAGTGCAGCGTGACGGTGACCAGCGGGCGGTTGAGCGTGTCCCCGCGCGTGGTGATCGGCGCGGTCGACGCGTAGACCGTGAGCGTGTCGTCGGTCGCGACCACGTCGTCGACCTGGCGGGGACGCAGCTCGGTCACCCCGGGCAGCAGCTGCCAGTAGCCGTCGGTGAACTTCATGAGGTCCTCTCGATCAGGGCCAGGACGCCGTGCGGCGCGAGCGGCACGTCACCGGCGACGTCCGCGCCGGTGAGCAGGTCGTGCCACGCGCCGGCGGCGCCGGTCAGGTGCACGGACCGCGGCCGGTCGGCCGCGTTGAGGCAGAAGGTGACGTCGCCGCGGCGCACGACCTCGACGTCGGCGGGGGCGGCCACGCCCGCGGGCCCGGCGACGCCGGCGGCGTCGAGGCACGCCCGCACGACGCC
>JAEYNO010000110.1 GCA_023412515.1 Actinomycetes bacterium | reverse complement strand
CCGCGGCACGACGCGCTCGCGCTGGCCGCGCACGCGCTGGGGCTGCCGCGCGTCGAGCTCGTGCTGCCGCCGCCGCTGCCCGACGGGTTCGCCGCCGAGTTCGCGGGGCTCGTCGAGCGGCGTCGCGCGCGCGAGCCGCTCCAGCACATCCTCGGGTACACCGTGTTCCGCTACGTGACGCTGCGCGTCGAGCCGGGCGTGTTCGTGCCGCGCCCCGAGACCGAGACCGTCGCGCAGCTCGCGGTCGACGAGGCCGCGGCGCTCGCGGCGCGGGGTGCACGGCCGCTCGTCGTCGACCTGTGCACGGGCACGGGCGCGATCGCGATCGCGGTCGACACCGAGGTGCCCGCGAGCCGGGTCGTGGCCGTGGACCTGTCCGACGAGGCCGTCGGCCTCGCGCGCGCCAACGCGGGCGCCGTGGGCACGGCCGACCTGCGCGTCGAGCAGGGCGACGTGCGCGACCCCGCGCTGCTCGCCGAGCTCGACGCCACGGTCGACGTGCTCGTGTCGAACCCGCCCTACATCCCGCCCGACGCGGTGCCGCTCGACCCCGAGGTGCGCGACCACGACCCCGACCTCGCGCTGTACGGCGGGGGAGCGGACGGGCTCGAGGTGCCGCGCGCCGTGATCGCCGCCGCGGCCCGGCTGCTGCGCGACGGCGGCCTCCTGGTGATGGAGCACGCCGAGGTGCAGGGCACCGCCGCGCGCACCGCGGCCGAGGCGACCGGCGCGTTCGCCGAGGTCCGGACCCTGCCCGACCTCACCGGCCGGGAGCGCACGCTCGTCGCTCGGCGGGTCGCACGGCCGGTCGTGGGAGACTCGCCCGCGTGAGCCTCATCCGCATCAAGGACGCGACCGACCCGGCGACCTGGGGCCCCGCGATCGACGAGGCCGTGAACGCGGTCGGTCGCGGCGAGCTCGTGGTGCTGCCCACCGACACCGTGTACGGCATCGGCGCCGACGCGTTCGCGCCGCGCGCCGTCCAGGCGCTGCTCGACGCCAAGGGCCGCGGCCGGCAGATGCCGCCGCCCGTGCTCATCCCCGACGTCCGCACGCTCGACGGCCTCGCGACGGACGTCCCCGCCGGGGTGCGCGCGCTCGCCGAGGCGTTCTGGCCCGGCGGCCTGACGATCATCGTGCGCGCGCAGCCCTCCCTCGCGTGGGACCTGGGCGAGACGCAGGGCACGGTCGCGCTGCGCATGCCCGACCACCCGGTGGCGCTCGCGCTGCTGCGCCGCACGGGTCCGCTCGCGGTCTCGAGCGCCAACCTCACGGGCAGGCCCGCGGCGACGACCGCCGCCGAGGCGTACCGCCAGCTCGGCGCCAAGGTCCCCGTGTTCCTCGACGGCGGCGAGGCGCCCGGCGGCGTCGCGTCGACGATCGTGGACGCCACGGGCGACGTGCTGCGCATCGTGCGGCTCGGCGCGCTCGACGTCGCGACCCTCGCCGCGGTGGCCCCCGTGATGGGGCCGCCCCCGCCCGCGCCGTCGACGGACGCGCCCGAGCCGGACGACCGCAGGGACGGCGCGCCCGACGACGACGCCACGGCGGGCGGGACCGCCGCGCCGTGAGGGTGTACCTGCTCGTCGCGGTGGTCGCCGCGGTCGTCACCTACCTCACGACGCCGCTCGCGCGCTGGTGCGCGCTGCGCTGGGGCGCCATCACGGCCGTGCGCGACCGCGACGTGCACGCGATCCCGACCCCCCGGCTGGGTGGCATGGCGATGTTCGTCGGCCTGCTGGTCGCGCTGCTGATCGGCTCGCGCGTCCCGTTCCTCGAACCCGTCTACGCCAACCCGCGGCCGATCTTCGGGATCGTCGGCGGTGCAGCGATCGTCTGCGCGCTCGGCGTGGCGGACGACATCTGGGACCTCGACTGGCTGACCAAGCTCATGGGCCAGATCCTCGCGGCGGGCTTCCTGGCGTGGCAGGGCGTCCTGCTCTACCAGCTGCCGGTCGCCGACAACGTCGTCAGCGGGTCGGCGCGCTCGGCCGTGTTCCTCACCGTCGTGTCGGTCGTGGTGGCGATGAACGCCGTGAACTTCGTCGACGGGCTCGACGGCCTGGCGGCGGGCGTCCTCGCGATCGGCGGGGCCGCGTTCTTCCTCTACGCCTACCTGCTGACCATCGGCACCGGGCGCGACGACTACTCGAACCTCGCGACGCTGGTGGTCGCGGCGCTCGTCGGGGCCTGCGTGGGCTTCCTGCCGCACAACTTCTACCCGGCGCGCATCTTCATGGGCGACTCGGGCTCGATGCTGCTGGGCTTCGTCATCGCCGCGGCGGCGATCGTCGTGACCGGCCAGATCGACTTCGCCGCGGTGGTCGACCGCGTGCGCTTCCCCGCGTACGTGCCGATCCTGCTGCCGGTCGCCGTGCTCGTGCTCCCGCTGCTCGACATGGGCCTGGCCATCGTGCGCCGCCTGCTCAACGGCAAGAGCCCGTTCCACCCCGACCGTCTGCACCTGCACCACCGCCTGCTCGCGCTGGGCCACAGCCACCGGCGCGCGGTCGCGATCATGTACGTCTGGACGGGGGTGCTGGCCTTCGGCGTGGCGGCGCTCGCGGTGCTGTCGACCACGACCGTCCTCGTCGTGACGGGGATCGGTGTGGTGATCGCGACGATCTTGACGCTCGGCCCGTTGCGCGGGTCGCGACGTGCCCCCGACGACGTGCCCGACGACGCGCCGAGCGTCGTCGGGTCCTGAGCCGCCCGACCCCGAGGAGAACCCCGTGACCGACCCGGCCGGCCCCCTGGCCCCCGAGGCGCAGGACGCCATCCGCGCCGTGCTGCGGCGCGCGCTGCGCGACCTGCTCGTGCTGCTCGCCGCCCTCGTCGTGCTGGGGGTGGCGGTCGGCGCGCTCGTCGCCGGCCTGCCGGGCGTGTGGGGAGCGCTGCTCGGCGCGGCGATCGCGCTCGCGTTCTCGGGCACGACGATCTGGTCCATGCTGCGCACGGTGCGCTCGGGGCTCGGCCAGATGTCGGCCCTCGTCATGGGCGCCTGGCTCGCGAAGGTCGTGCTGCTGGTCGTGGTCCTCGCGGTGCTGCGCGGCATGGACTTCTACGACCCGCGCGTCCTGGTCGTGGTGCTCACGCTCGGCGTGGTCGGGTCGGCGTTCGCGGACTACCGCGCCGTCCAGGCCAGCCGGACACCGTACGTCGTGCCGTCCGCGAGGCCGCGGGACGAAGAGCCCAGAAGGGTGGACGGCGGTCAGGATCAGCCCCACCGATAGGTTAGGCTTCCCCCGAATCCACGACGTCCACGTGCTACGGAGCGCTCGCATCGACGCGCGCGTCGGCAGTCATCACGACCACAGGAGTCCGCTCTGTCCAGCCTCTCGACGATCCTGCCGTTCGCCGCGTCGCAGGACGGCGGGTTCCATGCGCCGACGATCGCCGAGTTCTTCCCGCCCACCGTGCTGTTCGGGGGCACGCCGTTCGAGTTGAACCGGATCATCCTCATCCGGATCCTCGCGACCCTCGTCCTCGTGACGCTGTTCTGGCTGGCCGCGCGCAGCGCGCGGCTCGTTCCGGGACGCGGTCAGAACGCCGCGGAGATGGCCCTCGACTTCGTGCGGGTCAACATCGCCGAGGAGATCATCGGCAAGGACACCGCGCGCCGGTTCGTCCCGCTGCTGACCACGATCTTCTTCGCGGTGCTCGCCGCCAACATCACGGGCGTCGTGCCCGGTCTCAACATCGCGAGCTCGTCGCTCATCGGCTTCCCGCTGGTGATGGCGATCATCGCGTTCGTCGCCTTCATCGTGGTCGGCATCAAGGCCCACGGCGCGGTCGGCTACCTGCGCACGACCCTGTTCCCGTCGGGCGTGCCGTGGCCGGTGTACATCATCCTCACGCCGATCGAGCTCATCTCGACGTTCATCCTGCGCCCCGCCACGCTCACCATCCGACTCCTCGTCAACATGGTGGCCGGGCACCTGCTGCTCGTCCTCTGCTTCGGCGCGACCCACTACCTCTTCTTCGAGGCGGCGGGTGCGCTCAAGGCGGTCGGCGCCGTCACGCTCGCGGCCGGCTTCGCCTTCACGCTCTTCGAGATCTTCATCGCGGCGCTGCAGGCGTACATCTTCACGCTGCTCACCGCGGTGTACATCAGCATCTCGCAGGAGTCGCACTGACCACGTCGTAGTCCTCGTCGGCGGCCCACCGGGCCGTCGTCACGACCGTCGGAGGAACCGGACGAGGGTCCGGCCCCGCCAACCGGAAGGAAGAACACTCGTGGAGATCACGGGCAACATCGCAACGATCGGTTTCGGCCTGGCGGCCCTCGGCCCGGGCATCGGCCTCGGCATCATGGTCGCCAAGACGCAGGAGGCCACGGCTCGCCAGCCCGAGGTCGCCGGTCTGCTGCGCACCAACATGTTCATCGCGCTCGCCGCCATCGAGGCGCTCGGCCTCATCGGCTTCGCCGCCGGCTTCGTCTTCTGATCCGATGATCGCGACGACTCTCGTCCTGGCGGCCGAGGGAGGCGAGCAGTCCATCCTCCTCCCGGCCACGTACGACATCGTGTGGTCGGCGGTGTGTGCGCTGATCATCGGGCTGGTCTTCTGGAAGAAGGTCCTCCCGGTCTTCACGCGCATCCTCGACGAGCGCACCGAGCTCATCGAGGGTGGGCTCAAGCGCGCGGAGGTCGCCCAGGAGGAGGCCGCCGCGCTCATCGAGCAGTACAAGGCGCAGCTCGACGAGGCCCGCACCGAGGCCGCGCGCGTCCGTGAGGAGGCGCGTGCCGAGGGGCAGACGATCCTCGCGGAGCTGCGGGCCAAGGCCACGGCCGACGCCGAGCGCATCGTCGAGACCGCGCACCGGCAGATCGAGGCCGAGCGGCAGGCGGCGGCGATCTCGCTGCGGTCCGACGTGGGCTCGCTGGCCACGGACCTCGCCGCGCGGATCCTCGGCGAGTCGCTCTCCGACGACGCGCGCGCGTCGCGGGTCGTGGACCGGTTCCTCGACGAGCTCGACGGCCAGCTGGGCGCGTCGGCCGACGAGGCGGACGCGGACCGCGTGAAGGGACGCTGATGCGAGGCACGAGCCAGCAGGCGCTGACGGACGCGGAGGACCGGTTCGAGCCGGTCCTCACCGCCGCGGGTGCGGACGCCGCGACGCTGGGCGACCAGCTGTTCGCGGTGGTCGACCTGCTGGACGGCAACGCGTCGCTGCGGCGTGCGCTGACCGACCCCGGTGCGACGGGCGAGGCCAAGGCCGGGCTCGTCGGCGCCGTGCTCTCCGGGCGCGCCGACGGCCGGGTCGTCGACCTGCTCGCCGGCATGGTCCGGGCCCGCTGGGCGGGCGAGCGGGACCTCGTCGAGGCCGTCGACCGTCTGGGCACGGTCGCGGTGCTCGCGTCCGCGCAGGCGGCGGGCGAGCTCGAGCGCGTCGAGGACGAGCTGTTCCGGGTCGACCGGCTGCTCGCGGCGAACCGCGACGTCCGCCAGGCGCTCGGGGACCGGACGGCCGACGTGGCCCGCCGGACGACCCTCGTGCGCGACCTGCTCGGTGCGAAGGCGGCTGCCGCGACCCTCACGCTCGTGACCCGCGCGGTCGCGGCCCCGCGGGGTCGCACGCTGACCGCCGCGGTCATCGAGCTCGGCCGGCTCGCGGCCGCGCGTCGGCGCCGGCTCGTGGCCCAGGTGACGGCCGCCGCCGCGCTGACGCAGGCGCAGCGCGAGCGGATCGAGCGGCTCCTCGAGCGCCGCTACGGCCGCCCCGTGCAGCTCAACGTCTCCGTCGACCCCGCGGCCCTGGGCGGCCTGCGGATCCAGGTCGACGCCGACGTGATCGACGCGACCGTGCGCGCACGGCTGGACGACGCCCGCCGCCGGCTCGCCGGCTGACGAACCCCCTCGACACCCCACCGCCGGTCCGCACCGGGCGGACACGACAGGAGTAACCGCTGATGTCTGAGCTGACGATCCGGCCGGAGGAGATCCGCGCCGCGCTGGACAGCTTCGTCAAGTCCTACGAGCCCGCCGACGCGGTCGCCGAGGAGGTCGGGCGCGTGACGCTCGCCGCCGACGGCATCGCGCAGGTCGAGGGCCTGCCCGGGGCCATGGCGAACGAGCTGCTGCGCTTCGAGGACGGCACGCTGGGCCTCGCGCTCAACCTCGACGTGCGCGAGATCGGTGTCGTCGTGCTCGGCGAGTTCGCCGGCATCGAGGAGGGCCAGGAGGTCCGCCGCACGGGCGAGGTCCTGTCGGTCGCCGTCGGCGACGGGTACCTCGGCCGCGTCGTCGACCCGCTGGGCAACCCGATCGACGGCCTGGGCGACGTCGCCACCGAGGCGCGCCGCGCGCTCGAGCTGCAGGCCCCCGGCGTCATGGCCCGCAAGTCGGTCCACGAGCCGCTGCAGACCGGCCTCAAGGCCATCGACTCGATGATCCCGATCGGGCGCGGCCAGCGTCAGCTCATCATCGGCGACCGCCAGACCGGCAAGACGGCGATCGCGATCGACACGATCATCAACCAGAAGGCCAACTGGGAGTCGGGCGACCCGACCAAGCAGGTGCGCTGCATCTACGTCGCGATCGGCCAGAAGGGCTCGACCATCGCCTCGGTGCGCGGCGCCCTCGAGGAGGCCGGTGCGCTCGAGTACACGACGATCGTCGCGGCCCCGGCGTCCGACCCCGCGGGCTTCAAGTACCTCGCGCCCTACACCGGCTCGGCCATCGGCCAGCACTGGATGTACCAGGGCAAGCACGTCCTCATCGTGTTCGACGACCTGTCGAAGCAGGCCGAGGCGTACCGCGCCGTGTCGCTGCTGCTGCGCCGCCCGCCGGGCCGCGAGGCGTACCCCGGTGACGTCTTCTACCTGCACTCCCGGCTGCTCGAGCGCTGCGCGAAGCTCTCGGACGAGCTGGGCGCGGGCTCGATGACGGGCCTGCCGGTCATCGAGACCAAGGCCAACGACGTGTCGGCGTACATCCCGACCAACGTCATCTCGATCACCGACGGCCAGATCTTCCTGCAGTCGGACCTGTTCAACGCCGACCAGCGCCCCGCGGTCGACGTCGGCATCTCGGTGTCCCGCGTCGGTGGTGCCGCGCAGGTCAAGGCGATGAAGCAGGTCTCCGGCACGCTCAAGCTCGACCTCGCGCAGTACCGCTCGCTCGAGGCGTTCGCGATGTTCGCGTCCGACCTCGACGCGGCGTCGCGCGCGCAGCTGACGCGTGGTGCGCGCCTCATGGAGCTGCTCAAGCAGGGCCAGTACTCGCCGTACCCGGTCGAAGACCAGGTGGCGTCGATCTGGGCCGGCACCAAGGGGAAGCTCGACGACGTCCCGCTCGAGGACATCAAGCGGTTCGAGTCCGAGCTGCTGGAGCACCTGCGCCGCAAGACCGACGTGCTGTCGACGATCGCCGAGACCGGCAAGCTCGACGAGGCCACCGAGCAGGCGCTCGGCTCGGCCGTCGACGACTTCCGCAACGGCTTCATCACGTTCGACGGCAGCGCCCTCGTGGGCGAGGCCGAGGAGGACGAGCACGTCGAGGTCGAGCAGGAGCAGATCGTCCGCCAGAAGCGGGCCTGAGCATGGCGGGACAGCAGCGCGTCTACAAGGCGCGGATCAAGAGCACCCAGTCGCTCAAGAAGATGTTCCGCGCCCAGGAGCTCATCGCCGCGTCGCGCATCGGCAAGGCGCGCGACCGGGTCGCGATGGCCACGCCGTACGCCCGTGCGATCACGCGCGCGGTCTCGGCGGTCGCGACGCACTCCGACGTGTCCCACCCGTTCCTCGTGGAGCGCACGGACACGACGCGCGCCGCGGTGCTGCTCATCGCGTCGGACCGTGGCATGGCGGGCGCCTACTCGGCGAGCGTGATCCGCGAGACCGAGCGGCTCGTGCAGCGGCTCGAGGGCGAGGGCAAGCAGGTCGCCCTCTACGTCTCGGGGCGTCGCGCGGTGGCGTACTACACCTTCCGGCAGCGTGAGCTCGCGGGGCAGTGGTCCGGCTTCTCGGACGCGCCGACCCCCGAGGTCGCCGACGAGATCGCGAACGAGCTGCTCGACGCGTTCCGCGCGGCGCCCGAGGAGGGCGGCGTGAGCGAGGTGCACGTCGTGTTCACGCAGTTCGTCAACATGGTCACGCAGCGCCCCCGCGTCGTGCGGCTCCTGCCGCTCGAGGTCGTCGAGGGCGTGGCGCCGGTGGGCGAGAACGACGCGCTCCCGCTGTACGAGTTCGAGCCGAGCCCGGCCGAGGTGCTCGACGCGCTCCTGCCGCGGTACGTCCGCACGCGCATCTACGCCAACCTGCTCCAGGCCTCGGCCTCGGAGCTCGCGGCGCGGCAGCGGGCGATGCACACCGCGACCGAGAACGCCGAGGACCTCATCCGCACCTACACGCGACTGGCCAACCAGGCGCGGCAGGGCGAGATCACCCAGGAGATCAGCGAGATCGTGTCGGGCGCCGACGCGCTCGCGTCCTCCTGACCACCGACAGCACGACACCGACCCCAGCCGGGCACCGCACCGCCCGGACGAGCGAAGCGAGGCAGACATGACCGCCACCACCGTCGACGCGACGGCCGCGAACGCCGGCACGCCCGGCGTCGGCCGGGTCGCGCGGGTCATCGGGCCCGTCGTGGACATCGAGTTCCCGCCGGACCAGATCCCCGAGATCTACAACGCGCTCGAGGTCGACATCGACCTCTCGGCGCAGGGCGAGGGGGAGGGCGACGGCGCCTTCACCATGACGCTCGAGGTCGAGCAGCACCTGGGCGAGTCCCTGGTGCGCGCGATCGCGCTGAAGCCGACCGACGGCCTCGTGCGCGGTGCGCAGGTGCGCGACACGGGCCTGCCGATCTCGGTGCCCGTCGGCGACGTCACCAAGGGCAAGGTCTTCAACGTCACGGGTGAGGTGCTCAACCTCGCCGAGGGCGAGACGCTCGAGATCACCGAGCGCTGGCCGATCCACCGCAAGCCCCCGGCCTTCGACCAGCTCGAGTCGAAGACGCAGATGTTCGAGACCGGCATCAAGGTCATCGACCTGCTGACCCCCTACGTCCAGGGCGGCAAGATCGGTCTGTTCGGCGGCGCCGGCGTCGGCAAGACGGTCCTCATCCAGGAGATGATCCAGCGCGTCGCGCAGGACCACGGCGGCGTCTCGGTGTTCGCCGGCGTCGGCGAGCGCACGCGCGAGGGCAACGACCTCATCGTCGAGATGGAGGAGGCGGGCGTCTTCGACAAGACGGCCCTCGTCTTCGGCCAGATGGACGAGCCCCCGGGCACGCGTCTGCGCGTCGCGCTGTCGGCGCTGACGATGGCCGAGTACTTCCGCGACGTCCAGAAGCAGGACGTGCTGCTCTTCATCGACAACATCTTCCGGTTCACGCAGGCCGGCTCCGAGGTGTCGACGCTGCTCGGCCGCATGCCGTCCGCCGTCGGCTACCAGCCGAACCTCGCCGACGAGATGGGTCAGCTGCAGGAGCGCATCACCTCGACGCGCGGGCACTCGATCACGTCGCTGCAGGCCATCTACGTCCCCGCCGACGACTACACCGACCCGGCGCCGGCCACGACGTTCGCGCACCTCGACGCGACGACCGAGCTCAGCCGCGAGATCGCGTCGCGCGGCCTGTACCCCGCGGTCGACCCGCTCGCGTCGACGAGCCGCATCCTCGACCCGCGGTACGTCGGCCAGGAGCACTACGACGTCGCGACGCAGGTGAAGTCGATCCTGCAGCGCAACAAGGAGCTCCAGGACATCATCGCGATCCTCGGCGTCGACGAGCTCTCCGAGGAGGACAAGACGATCGTCGCGCGTGCGCGCCGCATCCAGCAGTTCCTCTCGCAGAACACCTACATGGCCGAGAAGTTCACGGGTGTCGTGGGCTCGACCGTGCCGGTGACGGAGACCGTCGAGGCGTTCAAGAAGATCGCCGAGGGCGAGTTCGACCACATCGCCGAGCAGGCGTTCTTCAACATCGGCGGCCTCGAGGACCTCGAGCGCAACTGGGCCCGCATCCAGAAGGAGTACGGCGTCTGACCTGCGGGTCGGGCGGCGTACGGCAGGGCTGAGGGAGGAGCACGGTGGCAGAGCTCGAGGTGGACGTCGTCGCCGCGGACGGCAAGGTCTGGTCGGGGACGGCACGTCAGGTGTCGGCCCCGGCCGCGGACGGCGACATCGGCATCCTCGCGGGGCACACGCCGATCCTGTCGGTGCTGCGCGAGGGGCCCGTGCGGATCGTGCCCGCGGGCGGGGGTGCCGCGCTCGCGTGGCACGTCGACGGCGGGTTCCTGTCGGTCGACGACAACCAGGTGACGGTCGTCGTCGACGCGGTCTCCGAGGCGGCGGCCGCCGCCACGTCCGGGCACTGACCCCGGCGGGCGGGTGACGGCGTGAGCGGGCAGGTCCTCGCCGTCGTCGCGGCCGTCGCCGCCGTCCTGGTGCTGGCGGTCGTGGCCCTGTGGTTCTCGCGGACGCGCACGCTCGCGAGGCGGGTCGGGTCGTTCGGGTGCGTCCTCACGGAGGCGAACGACCCGCGCCCGTCGCGCGGCACGGCGCAGTACGGCGCGACGCGCCTCTACTGGTGGCGTCGCGTCTCCGTGATGCCGCGGCCGGCGCGCACGTGGTCCCGCTACGGGCTGGTCGTGCTGGAGCGGTCGGTGCTCCCGCCGGTCCCGGGCCGGCCGCAGGCCGTCGTGGCGCACTGCCGCGTCGTGCCCGCGGCGGGTGGTCCGGCGCAGGAGGTCCGCCTGCAGATGTCCGTCGAGGCGTACGCCGGGTTCACGTCGTGGATCGAGGCGACGCCGTCGCGCGTCGGGACGATCATCTGATCCCGGCGCGACCAGAGAGAGGAAGCGCATGCGCTTGGTCGTCGCGGAGTGCGCGGCCCGCTACACCGGTCGGCTCTCGGCGCACCTGCCGCGTGCCCGCCGGCTGCTCGTGGTCAAGGCCGACGGTTCGGTGCTGCTGCACTCGGACGGCGGCTCCTACAAGCCGCTGAACTGGATGAGCCCGCCGTGCTCGCTCGCGGTCGCCGAGCCCGACGCCGAGCAGGCCGCCGCGGGCGTGACGCAGGTGTGGACCGTGCAGCACGCGAAGTCGGACGACCGGCTCGTCATCGACCTGTACGACGTGCAGCACGACTCGGCCCACGAGCTGGGCGTGGACCCCGGTCTCGTCAAGGACGGCGTCGAGGCGCACCTGCAGGAGCTGCTGGCGGCGCAGATCGCGCTGCTCGGGACCGGTCACCAGCTCGTACGCCGGGAGTACCCGACGGCGATCGGCCCGGTCGACATCCTCGCGAAGTCGCCCGAGGGCGGCACGGTCGCGGTCGAGATCAAGCGTCGCGGCGACATCGACGGGGTCGAGCAGCTCACGCGGTACCTCGAGCTGCTCAACCGTGACCCGCTGCTGCGTCCCGTGCGCGGGGTGTTCGCGGCGCAGGAGATCAAGCCGCAGGCGCGCGTGCTCGCTGCCGACCGGGGCATCTCGTGCCTCGTGCTCGACTACGACGCGATGCGCGGCGTCGACGACGTGGACTCGCGGCTCTTCTAGTGCCGCGCGGCGGAACGACGCCCGCGGCGCGGGACCGGCTCGCGTGATCCGGCGCTGGACCGCGCCGGGTGTGCTCGGCGTGCTCGCGGCGGTCCTGACGGTGTCGCTGGTGCGCGCGTGCGCCGTCGCCCTCGTGGAGGGCGTGGGCCTCCGCGTCCTCTCGGTGCCGGGGGCGTGGCTGCTGTACGCCGCCGGTCCGGCGGTGCTGTGCGCGGTGCCGATCGTGGTTCTCGCGCGGGTCGTCGTCGCCCGGCTCGGACGCGGCGTGGCGACGTACGCCGGGGTCGGCCTGCTCGGCGGGCTGCTCGTCGGGGTCGTGCAGGGCGGGGTGCTGCTCTCGTCCTGGCCCTGGCAGCTAGCGCCGGACCTGCTGCGCGAGCTCGTCGGTCTGCCGGCGCTGGGTGGCCTCGTCGGCGGCGCGGTCGCGGGGTTGGTGCTGCGGCACCGCGACGCGGCGACGCGCGTTCCCCCTGCTCGCGGGTGAGGCTGCCGCGGCGTCGCGGGTCCGCAGGGCCGGCACCGGCGAGCCGGTGC
>JAEYNO010000098.1 GCA_023412515.1 Actinomycetes bacterium | reverse complement strand
GGCGTGGTTGCCCTCGAGGAGGACGACGACGGCGTGCGACGCACCCGGCGCTTCCGCTACGCGGTCGACACGAGCGGGCTCGCGCTCGCCGCGCTCGGGCTCGGCGCCGTGCTCGTCCGTCGGCGGGCGGTGGCGTCCCGATGACCCGGCCGACCGTCCCGACCACGGCCGCGGGCCCGGACCCGCAGACCCCCACCTCCCCGACCCGCAGGAGCCGACCCGTGCACCGACAGCACCAGCGCCGCGGCGTCGTGGCCGTCACCGTGGCGGGGGGCCTCGTGCTCGCCGCCGCCGTCGCGACCCCCGCGGTCGCCGAGCCCGTCCCGGCCCCGGGGCCGGCGAGCGCGACGTTCCTCACGCCGTACCTCACCGAGCTCGACGTCACGGGCGACCGCCAGGTCACCGCCGCCGACCTCGACGTCGTCGCCGCCCACCTCGGCGCGACCTCGGCGTCGCCGGGCTGGTCGGACGTCGCGGTGGCCGACGTCGACGGCGACGGCACGCTCACGGTCGCCGACCTCGCCGCCGTCGCGCAGCGCATGGTCTACGACGACGGCCCGTTCGAGATCGTCGAGGCGAGCGTGCTCGACATGCAGGCGGCGATGAACGCGGGCGTCACGACGTCCGTCGCGCTCACGCAGGCGTACCTCGACCGGATCGATGCCTACGACCGGACCCTCGTCGACACGGGTGCCGGCGGGCGTCCGCTGAGCTCGGTCATCGCGGTGAGCGACGTCGCGCTCGCGGCCGCGGCCGCCGCCGACGCCGAGCGTGCCGCGCACGGCATGACGAGCGCCCTGCTGGGCGTCCCGGTCGCCGTCAAGGACAACTACGACACGCTCGACATGCCCACCACCGGCGGCTGCGGCTGCTGGACGGACAACCGGACCACGACCGACGCGACGATGGTCGCCGGCCTGCGGGACGCGGGCGCCGTGATCCTCGCGAAGGCGAGCCTCGACGAGTTCGCCTACGGGTTCGTGTCCGAGTTCTCGGCGGGGCAGCCCGTCGGCTCGACCGTGCGGGTGGCCAGCCCGTACGCGACGTCGCGCAGCGCGGGCGGCTCGTCGGGCGGCACGGGCGCGGCGATCGCCGCCAACCTCGCCGGCATCGGGTTCGGCACCGACACGGGCGGCTCGATCCGCGTGCCGTCGTCGTACAACCAGCTCGTCGGGGTCCGGCCGACCGTCGGCCTGGCGAGCCGCGACGGCATCATCCCGCTCGCGCTGAGCCAGGACACGGGCGGCCCCATGACGCGCTCGGTCCTCGACGCGGCCGTCGCGCTCGACGCCGTCGTCGGCGTCGACGAGGCCGACCCGGTGACCGCCGCGCAGGCGGGCCTCGTGCCCGAGTCGTACACGGCGTCGCTCGACCCCGAGGCGCTCGACGGCACGCGCATCGGCTACGTCGCGTCGATGGTCGGCAGCAACCGCACGACCGTGCGGCTGTGGGCGCAGGCCCGTGCGGCGCTCGAGGCGCGGGGCGCGACCCTGGTCGAGATCCCCTCGTCGCCCGAGCTCTCCGCGGTCCTCAACGAGCCGAGCGGCAGCACCAACGAGTTCCGTCGCGACCTCGCCGCGTACGTCGAGCGGCACCTCGCGCCGCAGGTGCAGGCCCGCACCATCGAGGACATCCTCGCGACCGACCACTTCGTGACGTCGCGCCGCGGCGTCTACGAGCAGCGGGCAGCGGTCACCGACGAGCAGTACGACGCGTGGGCGGGCCCGACGGGCAGCCACACGGTCGCGCTCGCGACGGGCCGCGCGTACGTCACGCAGCTCATGGACGACCTCGACCTCGACGCGATCGCCTACCCGGGTGGCGTGCCCTACGGCACGCAGGGCACCAACATGCGGCTGAGCCCCAACACGGGCCTGCCGGCCGTGACGGTGCCCATGGGGCAGGCGACGGCCGAGGACGCGACGGTCCCGGGGGCCGGGGTCAACCTCGAGCTCGTGGGTCGCGCGTTCGACGAGGGCACGCTGCTGGGCCTCGCGTACGACTTCGAGCAGACGACCCGGGCGCGCACGACGCCCGCGCTGTACGGGCCGCTCGGCTGAGCGGCGACGCGTGGTCCCGTCCCCCGGGGCGGGACCACGCGGGACGACGACGCCCCCGCCCGGTGCTCCGGGCGGGGGCGTCGTGGGTGCGGCAGGGGTCAGAGGCCCGAGTCGCGCATGGTGCCGGTGAGGCCGCCGTCGAGGTGCACGACGATGCACTGCAGGACGTCGTCGCCGGCCGCCCAGCTCTGCGAGGTCGGGTACAGCGGCGTGTAGTCCAGCGCGGAGTCGAGGTACTCGGTGCCGACGAAGCCGGCGAACTCGCCCTCGCAGTACTGCGTGTAGAACTCGTCACCGGCCTCGTACTGCTCGTCGGTGAGCGTCGTCTCGGCGTAGATCTCCGCGTCGTGCTGCTCGGAGCACGGCGTCGCGGGCAGCGACGAGAACTCCGTCGCGTCCGACGAGTCGAGGTAGTTGAGGCAGTCGCCGACCTGGAGCGAGAACACGTCGGCCTCGGCGGACGCGGTGATCTCGCCGCCGGGCTGGTCGCGCTGCGCCTCGGGGGCGGAGTCGCCCGTGACGGCGTCGAGGATGGAGCCGCAGCCCGAGAGCGTCACGGTGAGCGCGACGACGGCGAGCGGGGCGAGGGCGGAGCGGAAGGTACGGGAAGTCACGTCCAGCGATCCAACCAGGACGTTCGTCCGGTGGATACCGAATGGGGCGCGCGTCCGGGTGAATCCCTGTGAGGCGGCTGTGGGTCGCGTCACGTCTCACCCGGACGGGTGTCCACGCAGGTCACGCGCGGCGGAACCCGTGACGCGCGTGACGCCCGGCCGTGAGCGCGACCTCGCCGCCGCCCGCACCGTCCCCTGGTCAGATCGGGCGCTGGCCCGCCCACCCGACACCGCCCACTGGTCAGATCGGCCGCCGCCCCGCCCGCCCGACACCGGCCACTGGTCAGATCGGGCGCGGCGTCGCGGCGTGTCGGACGCCGAAGTGACCAGTGGTCGCCCGGGGGTCAGCGGGTCAGCGCGTCAGCGCCGGCTGCAGGTCGCGCAGCGCCGAGCGGACGGCGTCGCGGAACGCGGTCGACCCGGCGACGTCGGCGGGGAACACGTCGCGCAGCGCGAGCAGCCCCTCGACCGGGTCCGGGCCCGCC
>JAEYNO010000068.1 GCA_023412515.1 Actinomycetes bacterium | reverse complement strand
CCCCGCGGCCGGGGCCGTCGGGGCGGGTCCGCGCGCGAGCGTCGTCGTCACGTCGTGGGCCGTCCGGTCAGCCGATGACCGTGTCGGACCACGTGCTGAGCCACTCCTCGCGGTGCTCCGCGATGTCGGCGGGCGCGACCTCGAACGGCTTCTCGGCCAGCGGCGCCCACCGCGCCCAGTCGTCGGGCAGGTCGACCGACGAGCTCACGGGGTACATGTACATCGAGCCGGGGATGTCGGCCTGGACGTCGTCGGACAGCAGGAAGTCGAGCAGCTGCGCCGCACCCTCGGGGTTCTTCGCGCCCGCGAGCACGCCCGCGTACTCGACCTGGCGGAAGCACGTGTCGAGGAGGGCGGCCGTGCGCGGCGTGTCCCCGCCCTCGGGGACCGTCACCGGCGGCGACGACGCGTACGACAGCACGACCGGCCGCGGGCCGTCGCCACCGGCCCCGGAGAAGTCCGTGTAGTACGCGTCGGACCAGCCGTCGGCGACCTTGAGGCCGTTGTCGCGCAGGCCTGCCCAGTAGTCGGCCCAGCCGTCCTCGCCGAACGCCCCGACGGTCGCCAGCAGGAACGCCAGCCCGGGCGACGACGTCACGGGGTCCGGCACGACGACGAGGTCGCGGTAGGCCGGGTCGAGCAGCGACTCGAGCGTCGTCGGCGGCGTCACACCCTTGTCGGCGAACCACGTCGAGTCGACGTTGAGGCACACGTCGGACAGGTCGATCGCGGTGAGCGCGCCGTCGTCGTCGCCCGGCACGGCGTACGTCTGCGCGTCGGCCGCCGCGGGTGCCGTGACGTCGGCGGGGACGACGACGCCCTCGTCGAGCGCGCGCGACGCGAACGCGTTGTCGATGCCGTACACGAGGTCGCCCAGCGGTGCGTCCTTGGTGAGCACGAGCTGGTTCACCAGCGCGCCCGCGTCGGCCTGCTGCACGACCTGGACGGTCAGCCCGCTCTCGCGCTCGAACGACTCGAGCAGCCCGTCGGACAGCCCGAACGACTCGTGCGTCACGAGGGTCACGGTGCCGCCGGACGTGCCGCCGGTCGCGTCAGGCGTGGCCGCGTCGCCCGTCCCCAGGGCCGAGCAGGCGGTGAGGGCCACGAGGGTGGTCGCGGCGGCCAGTGCGGCACGGGGGCCGCGGTGGGTCGTCATGTGGTGGTGCTCCTCCGTCGTCGTCGGAGGGGTCCAGCGACCGCCGTGCCCGCGCGGGCACGCCGACCGCGGGAGGAGAGCAAGCCCGACTCCCTACGCCGGTATCAACCGGATCAGGTTCGAGGGTCTGCGGTGGTCCGCACTCTCAGCGTCCTCGCCCCGCACGCGGGACGGACGCTCCCCTGTCGTTCGCGCCCGATCCTAGCCCCGCCACGTGGGCGCCCCGAACTGTGCCCACGGTCCGGGCCGGGTAGCGTCCGTGCAGGCGAGGGCACGCGCACCGCGCGGGGCCCGGGCACGCGGACGAGCACAGGAGGCGCAGATGTCGGACGACGAGCAGAAGCAGTCGATGGTCGCGAAGATCGTCGGCGCGGGCGTGGCCCTGGGGGCCGCGTGGCTGGTGCAGAAGATCATCGACTCGGCGTGGCAGAAGGCCAAGGGCCACAAGCCGCCGCAGGCCGACTCGACCGCGGAGGACGTGAAGTTCAGCGAGGTCGCCCTCGCGGCGGTCATCACGGGTGCCGCGGTCGCGCTGTCGCGCGTGCTCGCGACGCGCGGCACGGCGAAGTTCGCGGGTCGCATCTCCCGCTGACGAGGCGCCGACGAGCCCGCGGACGACCGGCGCGCGTCAGCCCGGGCGGTCGCCCTCGTCCGTCTGGCGCGTCGCTGCCAGGTCGCGCGACAGCTCGTCGACGACCAGCAGGTCCTGCCGGACCTTGCCGGTGCGGAACCCCGCGCGGCCCACCATGTGCGCCGCGACGGGTGCCGTGAGCATCTGGAACACCGCGACGAGCACGAGCGCCCACACCGCGCCGCCCTCGCGCAGGCGCAGCGCGAGCCCGACGAGCACGAGCACGAGCCCCAGCACCTGCGGCTTGGTCGCGGCGTGCATGCGGGACAGCAGGTCGGGGAACCGCAGCGCGCCGACGCCCGCCGCGAGCGCGAAGAACGCGCCGCCGAGCAGGCACACCGCCGAGACGACGTCGGCGACGGTGGTCCACTGGTCCTGGGTCATCGCGTCTCCTCGTCCGCCGGCCCGCCGTGGTGCTCGGGGTCGGGCTCGTCCTCGACGGTGTCGCGCGCGCTCTCCGGCACGGGCTCGCTCGCGGGCTCCGACGCCTCGCGCTCCGGCCCCGCCGCCGCGGCCGGCGACGCGTCCCGCGCGGCCTCGAGGGCGGCCCGGCGCCGCGCTCGGCGCGCGGCCAGCTCCTCCTGCTCGAGGCGGCGCTTCTCGGCCTCCTCGGCGGCGACCTCCTCGCGCGTGCGGACGCGCCCCTCGCCCTCGGGCTCGACGGCCGCGAACCGCGCGACGGTCACCGACCCGACGAACCCGACGAGCGACAGCACGACGAGCAGCGGCACGACGTCCGCGCGGCGGAACACCGCCGCGTAGAGCGCGACGCCCGCGATCACGGTGGTGACGACGATGTCGAGCGCGATGGTGCGGTCGAGCATCGACGGTCCGCGCTCGGCGCGGATCACGGCGAGGGTCGCGCCGACGGTCAGCAGCGCGGCGCACACGACGACGACGACGTCGAACACGGTCATCGGGCCGCCACCTCCCGCGCGCGCCGGCTGCGGCTCAGGCCCGCCTCGGCGAGCTCGGCGTCGGATCCGAGCGCACGCAGCACGCGGGCCTCCTGGTCGAGGACGTTCTGGCGGGCCTTCTCGATGCCGCCGCTGGTCTCGACGTCGAGCACGTGGACGTACAGCCGGCCGGTGAGCCGGTGCGCCTCGACGATGATCGAGCCGGGCACGAGCGACACGAGCTCGGCCGTGAGCGTGAGGTACAGGTCGGAGTGGCTGCGCAGCTGCACGCAGATCACGGCGCCGCGCGGCGTGTACCGGGGGCGCAGCGCGACGAGGCTGACCTCGAACGACGCGCGGACCAGGTCGAGCGCGAACCGCGCGAGCAGCACGAGGAGGGCGCCCGGGTGCACGCGGCCGTGGAAGTCGACGGGCGTCATGCGCAGCCCGGTGGTGACGAGCACGCCGAGCAGCGCGCCGTTGACGACGTTGCCCCACGACACGTCGCCCCAGAGCAGGACCCACACGGCGGTCAGCCACAGGATCGTGACCCACTGGAAGCGCCAGCCGGTGCGGCGCGGGTGCAGGCTCATCCCTCACCCCCGTCCTGCGGGGCCGTGCCGGCCTCCACGTCCTCGTCGGCGGCGCGCTGCGACTCGCCCTCGCCGCGCTGCCCGTCCGGCAGCACGGCCTGGACGTACGTGCGGTCGGACAGGGTCTGCGCGGCGCGCTCGGTGTAGCCGTACAGCGGGCCGGCGAACACGGTGAGCGCGAGGCTCACGACGACGAGCGCCGCGGTGGGCACGACCATGAGCAGCGGCACGCGGTGCGCGGGCAGCGGCTCGGGCGGGGTCTGCCAGAACGCCTTGTTCCACGCCTTGATGAGCGCGTACAGCGTGAGCAGCGACGTCACGACGGACCCGACGACGAGCGCGTACGCGAGCGGCGTGCCGAGCTCGACGCCCGCCTCGAGCAGCCCGACCTTGCCGAGGAACCCCGAGAACGGCGGGATGCCGCCGAGGTTCATCGCGGGCACGAAGAACAGGATCGCGAGCACCGGGGCCATCTTCGCCAGCCCGCCGAGCCGGTCGAGCGACGTCGTGCCGCCGAAGCGTTCGACGAGGCCCACGACGAGGAACAGCGCGGTCTGCACGGTGATGTGGTGCGCGACGTAGTAGATCGCGGCGGTCCACCCGTGCTGGGAGCCCAGCGCGACGCCGAACACCATGTACCCGATGTGGCTGACGAGCGTGAACGACAGGAGGCGTTTGACGTCGTCCTGCGCGACCGCGCCGAGGATGCCGACGAGCATGGTCGCCAGGGCCACCCACATGAGCACGTCGTCGAGCTGCCCGCCGGGGAACAGCAGGGTCTGCGTGCGGATGATCGCGTACACGCCGACCTTGGTGAGCAGGCCCGCGAACACCGCGGTGACGGGTGCGGGCGCGGTCGGGTACGAGTCCGGCAGCCACGCGGACAGCGGGAACACGGCCGCCTTGATGCCGAACGCGAGCAGCAGCATGGACTGCAGCACGAGCCGCACGCCGGGGTCGATCTCGGGCAGGCGCAGCGCGAGCTGCGCGAGGTTCACGGTGCCGGTCGCGGCGTAGACGCCGGCGATCGCGACGAGGAACAGGATCGAGGACAGGATCGCGACGACCACGTAGATCGTGCCCGCGCGGATGCGCTCGGTCGTGCCCGACAGCGTGATGAGCACGTAGGACGCGGCGAGCAGGATCTCGAACCCGACGTAGATGTTGAACAGGTCGCCCGAGAGGAACGCGTTCGCGACGCCGGCCGACAGCACGAGGTACGTGGGGTGGAAGATCGAGATCGGCGCGAAGCGCTCGCCGTCCTCGCGGCCCTGGGCCAGCGAGTAGATCAGGACGCACAGGATGACGACCGACGACACGGTCAGCATGAGCGCCGACAGCCGGTCGGCGACGAGGTTGATGCCGACGGGCGCCGCCCAGTCGCCGATCTCGACGACGACGGGCCCGGCGTCGGCGAGCACGAGCAGCGCGGCCGCGACGACGGCGACGAGCGTCAGGGTCACGAGCGACACGACGCGCTGCACGCGCGGTCGGCGGTAGAGCGCGAGGGTCAGTCCCGCGCCCGACAGCGGCAGCACGACGGGCAGCGGGACGAGCCAGCTCCAGTCGGTCATCGGCCCTCCTCCCCGTCGGTCGTCGTCGTGCTCGGGCGCGCGGCGCGGCCCGGGTGGTCGGGCACCGGTTCGGCGTGCACGTCCTCGAAGGCGAGGCCCTCGTCCATCTCGTCGCGCGTGGTCGCGGCCTCCTCGTCGAGCGTCTCGCCGCCCGACTCGGTGTCGTCGTCCTCGAACGCGCGCTCGTCGATCGCGGCGAGGCGCACGATGCGGCGGTCCTCGACGTCGTCCTGCACCTCGTCGTGGCGGTGCAGCTGCCACGAGCGGTAGGCCATGGCCAGCAGGAACGCGGTGAGGCCGAGCGTGATGACGATGGCCGTGAGGATGAGCGCCTGCGGCAGCGGGTCACTCATGGGCCGGTCGGACTGCACGCCGATCAGCGGGGGCGCGCCCGCGGCGCCGCCGGCCACGAGGATCAGCAGGTTCGTGCCGTTCCCCAGCAGGACGATGCCCAGCAGGATGCGCGTGAGGCTGCGCTCGAGCACGAGGTACGTGCCCACGGTGAACAGCGCCGCGATGGTCACGACGAAGACGATGTTCGGGCTCATGACGACGTCGGTCACGGGACCACCCCCTCGGCGTCGCCGCCCGGGTCTCGCGGCACGGCGGACGGCTGGACGGCGGCGGTGCGGCCGCGCGCGAGCGCGAGCTGGTCGTCGCCGCCGACGGCGTCGTCCGCGACGTCGTCCTCGCCGGTCTCCGCGCGCCGGTCGATCTCGGCGCCGAGGCTGCGCAGGATGTCGAGCACGAGGCCGACGACCACGAGGTAGACCCCGACGTCGAAGAACAGGCTCGTGACGAACTTGACGTCGCCCCAGACCGGCAGGTGGAAGTGCAGGATCCAGGACTCCAGCACGGACCCGCCGACGAGGAACGCCGCGAGGCCCGCGCCGGCGGACAGGAACAGGCCCGTGCCGAGCAGCACGCCGGGCTGCACGGGTGCGGCCTCGCCGAGCTCGTAGCGCCCGCCAGCGAGGTACCGCACGGCCAGCGCGATGCCCGTGACCAGGCCCGCGGCGAACCCGCCGCCGGGCTGGTTGTGGCCGCTGAACAGCAGGAACGCCGAGTAGACGATCATCGTGTGGAACAGCAGCCGCACGACGACCTCGAAGATGACCGAGCGGCGCTGCGGCGCGAGGGTCCGGCCGGCACGCAGCCACTCGCGGGCGCGCGACCCGACGCGCGCGGCGCCGGCGGCGTTGGTACCGACGCTGCTGCCCTGCGGCGTGATCGTCACGGAGTCGCCGGGGCGGCGCAGCGCGGCCATCGGGTCGGGCGTGCCGCCCCACACCGCGCGGTCGGCGGGCGCCTCGCGCTCGCGGAAGATGCGGCCCCCGCGCGCCGAGAGGAACACGAGCGACGCGACGCCCGTGGCGGCCACGAGCAGCACCGAGATCTCGCCCATGGTGTCCCACGCGCGGATGTCGACGAGCGTGACGTTGACGATGTTCTTGCCGCCGCCGAACTCGTACGCCTCGGTCGCGAAGTCCGCCGAGACGGGTGCGTGCACGCGGGCCGACGGCGCGACGAGCGCGACGCCCGCGACGACGAGACCGACCGCGAGGCCGACCGCGAGGCGCACCCAGCGCGACGCGGCGAGCGGCCGGTCGGAGAAGTACGGGGGCAGGCGGCGCAGCACGAGCACGAAGACGACGAGCGTGATGGTCTCGACGAGCACCTGCGTGACCGCGAGGTCGGGCGCGCCGTACAGCAGGAACATGCCGGCGGTCGCGTAGCCGCTGATGCCCGCGAGGATCACGGCCTTGAGGCGGCGGCGGGCGCGCGCGACGAGGATCGCGGCGACGATCGTGCCGGCCGCGAAGACGGTCTGCGCGGCGTAGTCCCAGGGCCGCACCTCGCCGGGGATCGAGGTCCCGCGCACGAGCGCGGTGCCGACCGCGAGCACCCACGTGGTGAGGATGACGCCGAGGTACAGCGGCAGCGAACCGCGCTGCGTGACGGCCGTGACGTCGGCCGCGAGGTCGTCGAGCTTGCGCATCGAGCGGCGGTACGTGAGGTCGGCCTCGAGCACGTGCGGCACGCGCGCCTGCCAGCGCTCGACCTTGTCGCGCGCGAGGAACAGCAGCCCGCCGACGGCCAGCACGCCGACCGTGAGCCACAGCACGAGGCCGAACCCGCCCCACAGCACGAGGTGCCCCGGCTCGCCGAGGGGGTACGTCGACGCGTACGGCTCGAGCAGGTGCTCGCCGAGCTGCGGCAGCAGCGCGACCGCGAGCCCGAGGAACGACAGCACGAGGGCGGGCGCCGTGAGCAGGAACGACGGGCGCGTGACCGGGGCCGGCTCGACCGACTCCTCGCCGCCGGCGGCGAGCGACGTCGTGGTCGCGACGCCCTGCGCGTCCTGCGTCGCGCTCTGCGGGACCAGCGCGGGCTTGGTCGCGAACGCGCCCCACCAGAAGCGCAGGCCGTACGCGACCGTGAGCGCCGAGCCGACGACGACCGACGCGAGCACGACCCACCCGAGCGCACCGTCCTCGAGGTGCGCGAGCGCCTCGAGCCCGGCCTCCTTGGCGACGTAGCCCGCGAACGGCGGCAGGCCGATCATCGACGCGGTCGCGAGGCCGCCCGCGAGCGCGGTCCACGGCAGCGCCTTGCCGACGCCCGACAGGCGCCGCAGGTCGCGCGTGCCGCACGCGACGTCGACCGTGCCGACGACCGTGAACAGCGCGGCCTTGAACATCGCGTGCGCGCCGAGCATCGCGAGGCCCGCGAGCGCGGTGGCCTGCGTGCCGAGCCCGACCAGCAGGATGATGAGGCCGAGCTGGCTGACGGTGCCGAACGCGAGCACGAGCTTGAGGTCGTGCTGGCGCAGCGCGCGGTAGCCGCCGAGCAGCAGCGTGCCGGCCCCGAGCACGACGACGGTCCAGCGCCACGCGGGCAGCTCCGAGTACGCGGGCGCGAACCGCGCGACCAGGTAGACGCCGGCCTTCACCATGGCGGCCGCGTGCAGGTACGCGCTGACGGGGGTCGGCGCGGCCATCGCGGCGGGCAGCCAGAAGTGGAACGGGATGAGCGCGGACTTGGTCGCGGCGCCCGCGAGCAGGCACACCACGGCGGCGACGACGACACCCGAGGCGGGGGGCGGGTCGGCCATGAGCGCGGACAGCGAGTACGTGCCCGCGGCGTGCCCGAGGATCACGACGCCGACGAGCATCGCCAGGCCGCCCGCGGTCGTGACGATGATGGCCTGCATGGCCGCGCGGCGGCTGGCTTTGCGGTCCGCGTAGTGGCCGATGAGCAGGTACGACGTGACGGTCGTGAGCTCCCAGAAGACGAACATCAGGAGCATGTCGTCGGCCGTGACCAGGCCGAGCATCGACCCCGCGAACGCCGTGAACACGGCCCCGAACCGCCCCAGGCCGGACGCGGTCGGCGAGAAGTACGCCGCGCAGTACACGAGGACGAGAGCACCGACGCCGCCGACCACGAGGGTCATGAGCCACGACAGCGTGTCGAGGCGGAAGCTCAGGTCCAGCCCGAGGGCCGGGATCCACTCGACGACCTCGACAGGCCCTTTGCCGGCCTGCACCTCGCTGGTCCAGGTGAGCGCCCACACCGCGGCGGACGCGGGGGCGAGGGCGAGGGCCCAGAACGCGCGCCGGCCCCACCAGTGGAAGAGCACGGGCGCGACGAGGGCCGCTGCGAGGTGGACCGTCAGCAGCAGCAGCACGTCCGGCTCCGTCCTGTCGGGGGCGGGTGGTCGGTCGGTGGTCGGTGTCTGGCCGCACGTCGACGATGGCGCACGGGGGCCGCCCGACGCCGCGGACGACGACCGGGTGACCCGGAAGTGGGAAGGTGCGACCGCCGCGGCGGAGAACGTCCCTGCACGCGGACCGGTGGTCGGTGCAGGTCAGAGGCCGTCACGTCGGGTGCGGGGGACGCGGAAATCCTACCAACGGATGACGACGCGGCCCCGGGGAGCGTCCGCGACGTGAGGGGCGTCACGTCGATCGGCCCGTGCGCCGCCCGAGATGCGCAGGACGCCCGCCGCGGCCGTCCGGCATCCGGGACGCCGCCGTGGACGCCGCCCGGCACCGCGAGCCGCGGCACGGACCGGACGGCAGCGGCGGCACGGCGCGCCCGGCGCAGGGCGGACGACCCGGGACCGCGGCGACCCGGCCGGATAGGTTGACGCCCGTGAGCGGGGTGCGGGTGGTCGCGGTGGTGCTGGCGGCGGTGGCGACGGTCGTCGGCGTCGCGGCGTTCGTGCGCGGGGCGGTCGTGATCGTCCGCACGGTGCGCACCGGGCGGCCGCTGTCGGGGCGCTGGGCGCCCGTCGGGCCGCGGCTCGCGACGCTCGCGCGCGAGGTGCTGGGCCACGGCCGGTTCCAGCACCGGCCCGTCGTCCGCGCCGCGCACTGGGTCGTCATGGTGTCGTTCCCCGTGCTCGTGGTCACGCTGCTCACGGGGTACGGGCAGCTCGTCGACCCGCGCTACGGGCTGCCGCTGGTCGGGCACTGGTACCCGCTGGAGTGGGCGGTCGAGGCGTTCGCGTGGCTCGGGCTGCTCGGCATCGGCGCGCTCGTCGTGGTGCGGCAGCGCACGCGGCCGCGTACGTCGCAGACCGAGGGCGAGCAGCGCCGGTCGCGGTTCTTCGGGTCCAACCAGGCGTGGGCGTACGTCGTCGAGGCGACGGTGCTGCTGGTCGTCGTCGCCGTGCTCGTGCTGCGCTCGCTCGAGTACGCGCTGGGAGTGCAGGACGGCGCGGCGTGGGCGACCGCGGCGCACTTCCCGCTCACCGCGTGGCTCGGCGGCGCATGGACCGGTGCCGCGCCCGTGACGCTCGAGACCGCGGTCGTCGTCGTCGCGCTCGTGAAGATCCTCGTGTCGATGGCGTGGTTCGTGGTCGTCGGCCTGCTGCCCACCATGGGCGTCGCGTGGCACCGGTTCCTCGCGATCGTCAACGTGTACGCGCGGCGCGAGCCCGACGGCGCGCCCGCGCTCGGCCCGCTCGTGCCGCTGCGCGACGCCGCGGGCGAGCCGCTCGACCTCACGGCCGTCGACGACCTGCCCGAGGACGCGCGGCTGGGCGTCGGCGCGGTCGAGGACCTGCCGTGGAAGGGCCTGCTGGACGTCGCGACGTGCACCGAGTGCGGCCGCTGCCAGGACCAGTGCCCCGCGTGGGCGACCGGCAAGCCGCTGAGCCCCAAGCTGCTGACCCTCGCGCTGCGCGACCACGCCGCCGTGACCGCTCCCTACGTGCGGGCCGCGCGCGCGGCGGGTGCGTCGGACGACGCGCAGGCCGACCCGCACCTGGGCGTCGACCTGGTCGGCTCGGGCGTCGTCGACGCCGACGCGCTGTGGGCGTGCACGACGTGCGGCGCGTGCGTGCAGCAGTGCCCGGTCGACATCGAGCACGTCGACACGATCGTCGACATCCGCCGCTACCAGACCCTCATGGAGTCGGCGTTCCCCGCCGAGCTGGGCGGCACGTTCACCAAGATGGAGCGCCGCGGCAACCCGTGGGGCCTGCCCGCGCGGCAGCGCCTCGACTGGGCTAAGGGCCTGGAGTTCGACGTGCCGGTCGTCGGCGTGGACGTCGAGTCCGCGGCCGACGTCGACTGGCTGTTCTGGGTGGGCTGCGCGGGCGCGTTCGAGGACCGCGCCAAGCGCACCACGCGCGCGGTCGCCGAGCTGCTGCACGCCGCGGGCACGACGTTCGCGGTGCTGGGCGACGGCGAGACCTGCACGGGCGACCCCGCCCGGCGCGCGGGCAACGAGGCGCTCTACCAGATGCTCGCGGCCCAGAACGTCGAGACGCTCACCGAGGCGGGCGCGACGCGCGTCGTCGTGACGTGCGCGCACTGCTTCAACACGCTGTCGCGCGAGTACCCCGCGATGGGCGGCCGGTTCGAGGTCGTGCACCACACGCAGCTGCTCGACCGCCTGGTCGGCGAGGGCCGCCTGCGGTTCGCGCCCGGGGTCGGCGAGGACGCCGACGGCGCGACCGTGACCTACCACGACCCCTGCTACCTGGGCCGGCACAACCAGGTGTACGCGCCCCCGCGCGAGCTGCTCGCCGCCGCGGGCGTCGAGGTCGCCGAGATGCCGCGCAACCGCGAGACGTCGTTCTGCTGCGGCGCGGGCGGCGCGCGCATGTGGATGGAGGAGACCATCGGCGAGCGCATCGGCACGGTGCGCGCCGCCGAGGCCGTCGCGACCGGCGCGGCGACCATCGCGACCGCGTGCCCGTTCTGCACGGTCATGCTGGGCGACGGCGTCGCGGCGCACGCGCGCGCGGCGGGCGACACGTCGGCTCCTGCCGCGC
>JAEYNO010000124.1 GCA_023412515.1 Actinomycetes bacterium | reverse complement strand
GCCCCGGCGGCGGCGGCCAGGCCGGTCGAGCCGTCCCCGCTGCGGGGCACCACCGAGAAGGCCAGCCGCCTGCGGCAGGTCATCGCGGAGCGCATGGTCGACGCCCTGCACAGCCAGGCGCAGCTCACGTCCGTGGTCGAGGTCGACGTGACCAAGGTGGCCCGGCTCCGGGCCCGCGCGAAGGACTCCTTCAAGGCCCGCGAGGGCGTCAACCTCACCTTCCTGCCGTTCTTCGTGCAGGCTGCGGTCGAGGCGCTCAAGGTGCACCCGAAGATCAACGGCGTGCTCGAGGGCAAGGAGATCACCTACCACGGCTCCGAGAACATCGGCATCGCGGTGGACACCGAGCGCGGCCTGGTCGTGCCGGTCATCCGCGACGCGGGCGACCTCAACCTCGCGGGCATCGGCCGGAAGATCGCCGATCTCGCGGGTCGCACGCGCGCCAACAAGGTCACCCCGGACGAGCTGTCCGGCGCGACCTTCACGGTGACCAACACGGGCTCGGGCGGCGCGCTGTTCGACACGCCGATCGTCCCGGGCGGCACCTCCGCGATCCTCGGCACGGGCGCGATCGTCAAGCGCCCGGTGGTCGTCAAGGGTCCGGACGGCGAGGAGGTCATCGCGATCCGGTCCATGTGCTACCTCGCGCTGTCGTACGACCACCGCCTGGTCGAGGGCGCCGACGCGTCGCGCTACCTCACGGCAGTGAAGAACCGCCTCGAGGAGGGCGCGTTCGAGGCCGAGCTCGGCCTCTGACGCAGGCACGTCCCGCAGGGCCGTCCCCACGAGGCCGGAGGACCCGGCGACCAGCACGCGCATGCCGCCACCCTAGTGACGCGCGCGGCGTGCGGCGCGGCGACCGTGGCCCGCCGGGCGGGGGGTCGCCGCGGTCCCGGACGCGGCGAGGGCCGCCCACCGGACGGTGGACGGCCCTCGCGGGTGGTGCGTCGTGTCAGAGACCGACCTCGGACTCGAACGCGCCCTCCTCGAGGCGGTTCTTGACCGCCATGAGGTAGCGCGACGCGTCCGCGCCGTCGACCAGCCGGTGGTCGTACGACAGGCACAGGTAGCACATCGACCGGATCGCGATGACCTCCTCGCCGTCGGGACCCTTGACGACCACGGGGCGCTTGACGATCGTGCCCGTGCCGAGGATCGCCGACGTGCCGCCGGGGACGATCGGCGTGTCGATGATCGCGCCGCCCGAGCCGGTGTTCGTCACCGTGAAGGTCGCGCCCGACAGCTCGTCCGGCGTCACCTTGTTGGACCGCGTGCGGCCCGCGAGGTCGTTGATCTTGCGGGCGATGCCGGCGAGGTTGAGGTCGCCCGCGTCACGGATCACCGGCACGAGCAGACCACGCTCGGTGTCGACCGCGATGCCGACGTTCTCCTGGCCGTGGTACGTGATCGTCTTGTCCTCGAGCACCCCGTTGATCTTGGGGTACGTCTTGAGGGCCTCGACGGCGGCCTGGACGAAGAACGGCAGGAACGTGAGGTTGACGCCCTCGCGCGCCTTGAAGTCGTCCTTGGCGCGCGCCCGGAGCTTCGCGATCTTGGTGACGTCGACCTCGACGACGGTGGTGAGCTGCGCCTGCGTGTGCAGGGCCTCGACCATGCGCTCGGCGATGATCTGACGCAGCCGGCTGGCCTTCTCGGTCGTGCCGCGCAGCGGCGACACGGCCGGGGGAGCCGCGGGCTTCGACGCCGCGGGAGCGGCGACCGGGGCGGCGGCGGGCGCCTCGGCGGCCTTGCGGGCCTCCTCGGCCTTGGCGGCCGCCTCGAGGACGTCCTCCTTGCGGATGCGCCCGCCCACGCCGGTGCCGGTCAGCGTGCTGACGTCGACGCCCTTCTCGGCCGCGAGCTTGCGGACCAGCGGCGTGAGGTACGACCCGGCGGCGGCCGGCGCGGCCGGAGCCGTCGGCTGCTGCCGGGCGGCCTCCTGCGCGGCCGGCGTCGTGCCGGCGGACTGCGCCGACTCGGTCTCGGGCGCGGGCGCCTCGTACCCGGCGGGCTGCGACGGCGCCTGCGGCGCGGCCGGTGCCTCCTGGGCGGCGGGCTTCTGCGCGGGCTGCTCGGCGGGCTTCTCGGGCGCGGCCGGGGCCTGCGCGGCGGGCGCCGCGGCACCCGAGCCGACGATCGCCAGCACGGCGCCGACCTCGACGGTCTCGTCCTCGCCGACCTTGATCTCCTGGAGCGTGCCCGCGACGGGCGAGGGGATCTCGGTGTCGACCTTGTCGGTCGAGATCTCGAGCAGGGGCTCGTCGACCTCGACCTGGTCGCCGACCGCCTTGAGCCAGCGCGTGACGGTGCCCTCGGTGACGGACTCGCCCAGCGCGGGCAGCGTCACCTCCTGACCGTCGCCGGACGGCGCCGAGGACTCGGCCGGGGCCGGGGCGTCCTCGTGCTGCTCGGGGGCCTGCTGGGCCGACTGCTCGGCCGCGGGCTCCTCGGCGGGCGCCTGCTGGGCGGGCGCCTCGGCCTGCGCGGGCTCCTGCTCGGGGGCGTCCCCGGCGGAGTCGCCGCCCTCGCCCGAGCCGATGACGGCGAGGGTCGCGCCGACCTCGACCGTCTCGTCCTCCTCGACGAGGATCTTCTCGAGCACGCCCGCGACGGGCGAGGGGATCTCGGTGTCGACCTTGTCGGTCGAGATCTCGAGCAGGGGCTCGTCGACCTCGACACGGTCGCCGACCTGCTTGAGCCAACGGGTGACGGTGCCCTCGGTGACCGACTCACCGAGCGCGGGAAGCTGCACGTTCTCGGACATGACCGCTCGTGTCTCCTTCGATCCAGGTCAGTTGTGGGCGTGCAGCGGCTTGCCGGCGAGGGCCAGGAAGGCCTCGCCGAGCGCCTCGTTCTGCGTGGGGTGGGCGTGGACGAGCTGGGCCACGTCCTCGGGGTACGCCTCCCAGTTGACGATGAGCTGGCCCTCGCCGATGAGCTCGCCGACGCGCGCACCGATCATGTGCACGCCGACGACCGGCCCGTCCTTCTTGCGGACGAGCTTGATGAAGCCCTGCGTCGCGAGGATCTGGCTCTTGCCGTTGCCGCCGAGGTTGTACTCGAGGACCTCGACGTTCTCGTCGCCGTACAGCTCCTTGGCGCGCTTCTCCGTGACGCCGACCGAGCCGACCTCGGGGTCGGAGTACGTCACGCGCGGGATGCCGGACTCGTCGATCGTCGGGGGGTTGAGGCCCGCGATCTCCTCGGCGACGAAGATGCCCTGCTGGAACCCGCGGTGCGCGAGCTGCAGCCCGGGGACGATGTCGCCGACGGCGTAGATGTTGGCGACGCCCGTGTGCAGGCGCTCGTTCGTGATGACGAACCCGCGGTCGAGCGTGAGGCCCTGCTCCTCGTAGCCCAGGCCCGACGTGCTGGGGCCGCGGCCGACGGCGACGAGCAGGACGTCGGCGTCGAACGTCTTGCCGTCCTCGAGCGTGACGTGCACGCCGTTGTCGTCCTGCGTGACGCCCTGGAACCGGACGCCCAGGTTGAAGCCGATGCCGCGCTTGCGGAACGCGCGCTCGAAGGCCTTCGAGATCGCCTCGTCCTCGTTGGGCACGAGGTGGGGGAGCGCCTCGACGATCGTGACGTCCGTGCCGAACGACTTCCACACGCTCGCGAACTCGGAGCCGATGACGCCGCCGCCGAGGATGATCGCCGAGCGCGGGATCCAGTCGAGCGTGAGCGCCTGGTCGGACGTGATGACCCGGCCGCCGATCTCCAGCCCGGGCAGCGAGCGCGCGTACGACCCGGTGCCGAGCACGATGTGCTCACCCGTGAGCGTGCGGTCGCCGACCTGGACCGTGTGCGGGCCGGTGAGCTTGCCCCAGCCCTCGACGACCTCGATCTTGCGGGACTTGATGAGCCCCTGGAGCCCCTTGTAGAGGCGGCCGATCACGTTGTCCTTGTACTGGTTCACGCCGCCCATGTCGACGCGCTCGAGCGTCGTGTGCACGCCGAAGTGCGCACCCTCGCGGGCGTTGTCGGCGAGCTCGGCCGCGTGCAGCAGGGCCTTGGTCGGGATGCACCCGCGGTGGAGGCACGTGCCGCCCACCTTGTCGGCCTCGACGAGGGCCACGGTCTTGCCGAGCTCGGCGGCGCGCAGCGCGGCCGCGTAGCCGCCGCTACCTCCGCCCAGGACGACGATGTCGAAAGCGGTGCCGTTGTCGGCCACGTGCGCACTCCTCGCAGGTCGGGATGGGCTGCCGCCCCATCTTGTCATCCCGTCCCCGCCGCGACGAACCGACTAGCACGTCGGGGGGTGTGAGTCCCGCGACAGTCGTCCCATGTCCTGCGCGACGCGTGCGCCCCGTCGCTCCGGGCACCCGCGGACGTCCAGCGGACGCCCAGGTCTCGTCGGTACGCTCGCGGGATGGGTCTGTTCTCCCGTCGTCGACCTCAGCCCACGGACGCGCCCGCGGGGCGCGAGGCGCGCGCGGAGACGCTCGCCTACCTGCGGGACTTCGTGACCACGCGCGTCGGGGTCGAGGCGTACGTCGAGCCGCGCACCAACGTGACGCCGACGACGCTCATGCTCGTCGCGACCGACGGGGAGTGGACCCGCCGCAAGGTCCCGGACGACCGGGCCGCGGCCGCGCTCGCGCGCGAGCTGCAGATCCCCGTCTACGACGTCCAGCGCACGGGCTACCCGCAGCGCGTGCGGGACTGGAACGCGCGTCAGCGCATCGAGCGTCGGCGCCGCGCGGCCGAGCGCGCCTGACGCGCCCGGCCGCCGACGAGCGTCGCGGCGCCGTCCGTCAGGACGCGCGCTGCTCCAGCAGCCGCAGCAGCGTCCGGACGCCGACGCCCGTGCCGCCCACCGGCGTGTAGCCGAACGCGGACCGCTCGTTGAACGCGGGGCCGGCCACGTCGAGGTGCGCCCACGGCGTCGAGCCGACGAACTCCTGCAGGAAGATGCCCGCGGTCAGCATGCCGCCGAACCGGTCGCCGATGTTCGCCAGGTCCGCGACCTTCGACTTCAGGCCGGCGCGCAGGTCGGCCGGCAGCGGCATCGGCCAGAACTGCTCGCCCGCGCCGTGCGCCGCGTCGACGAGCTCGGCGCGCGCCGCGTCGGTGCCCATGACGGCCGAGACGCGGTGGCCCAGCGCGACCATCTGCGCGCCGGTGAGGGTCGCGATGTCGACGACCAGGTCGGGCTTCTCCTCGACGGCCGCGACCAGGCCGTCGGCCATGACGAGCCGGCCCTCGGCGTCGGTGTTGAGCACCTCGACCGTCTTCCCGCCGCGGATCGTGATGACGTCCGACGGTCGCTGCGCGGTGCCCGACGGCATGTTCTCGGCCAGGCAGAGCCAGCCGGTGACGGCCACGGGGAGCCCGAGCCGTGCGGCCGCGACGACCGTGTGCAGCACGGCGGCCGCTCCCGCCATGTCGGACTTCATGGCCTCCATGCCGGCCGCGGGCTTGATCGAGATGCCGCCCGAGTCGAACGTGATGCCCTTGCCGACGAGCGCCACGTGCCCCGTCGCGCGCGACGGCGCGTAGGCGACCTTCACGAGGCGCGGGGGCCGGGCCGAGCCCTGGCCGACGCCCATGATCCCGCCGTACCCGCCCGCGAGGAGCGCCTTCTCGTCGAGCACCGTGACCTTGAGGCCCTTGGCCCCGGACGCCTTGACGGCGGCCTTGGCGGCGTCCGCGAACGCCGCGGGGTACAGGTCGTTGGGGGCCGTATTCACGAGGTCGCGCGTCGCGTGGACGGCGGCCGCCAGCACCTCGGCGCGTGCGAGCGCGGCCTTGGCGGCCTTGTCGCGCACGCGGGGCGTGACGACCTCGACGCGCGCGACCGGCGCGTCCTGCTCGTGGTAGCGGGCGAAGCCGTAGGCGCCCAGCAGCGCGCCCTCGGCGACCGCCCCGACCGCCGCGGCGTCGGG
>JAEYNO010000015.1 GCA_023412515.1 Actinomycetes bacterium | reverse complement strand
GGCGTGGGGCTCACGGTCGTGTCGCCGGGCCGGCCGGCCGAGTGGTGGCGCTGAGCGTCGGTCGTCGGTGCTCCGGCCCGGGACCGCGTGCCGTCGTCGGGCGTCGCGGCGGCGGGCGAGGATGGTGCCGTGACCACCGACCTCGACCGCCACGCCCCGCGCTGGCACGTGCGCGCGCCGCACGGCTGGCTCAACGACCCCAACGGCGTCGGCCGGTGGGGCGGCCGCTGGCACGTGATGTACCAGTGGAACCCGCACGCGCCCGTGTGGGGGGACATCCACTGGGGCCACGCGAGCTCGCCGGACCTGCTGCGCTGGGACCACGAGCCGACGGCGCTGGCGCCGCGCCCGGGCACGCTCGACGGCGGCGGAGCGTGGAGCGGTGTCGCGGTGCACGACGCCGGTGACGTCGCGCTGCTGTACAGCGCGGTGCGCGACGGTGCCGCGAGCGCGGGGGTCGCGGTCGCGCGGCGCGGACCCGACGGGTCATGGGTGCAGCCCGACCGGCTCGCGGCGCCGCACCCGGACGCGCCCGGCGTGGTCGACGTGCGGGACCCGTTCGTGCTGACGGTCGACGGCCGGCGGCTGGGCGTGCAGGGCGCTGGCGTCGACGGGCGCGGCGCGGTGCTCGTCTACGACGTCGCGGACCTCGACGACTGGCGGCCGCTCGGCACGCTGCTGACGGCCGGCGAGGCCGGCGACCGGGCCGGTGCGGAGCAGCCCGGCGAGGTCTGGGAGTGCCCGCAGCTCGTGCGCGTCGGCGACGCGTGGGTGCTGCTGGTGTCGTGGCTCGAGCGCGCGCACGGCCCCGAGCGGTTCGGGGTGACGGCATACACGGGGCGGCTCGACGCGTCGGGGGACGTGCCGCGGTTCGTCGTCGAGCGCGCCGCGCCGCTGGATGCCGGGCCGGACCTGTACGCGCCGCAGGCGCACGTCGCCGACGACGGGCGCGTGCTGGTGTGGGGCTGGTCGTGGGAGGGGCGCGGCGACGCGCACGCCGGGCGGCCCGAGCACGAGGTCGCGGCCGCGGGCTGGGCGGGCGTGCTGACGTGCCCGCGCGAGCTGGTGCTGACGGCGGACCGGACGGCCGTGACGCGCCCGGTCGCCGAGCTGGTGGGGCTGCGGGGCGGCGCGCTGCCGTTGGCGGACGGCGTGCTCGACACCGACGAGCGGTCGTTCCGGGTCGCGGCCGCCGGGGCGGTGGTCGTGTCGTTGCTCGACGGCTCGGACGAGGTGCGCGTGTGGGCGTCGGACGGGCCCGCCGAGGTGCTGGTCGACGGCTCGCTGCTCGAGGCGTTCGAACCCGCGCGCAGCACGACGCTGCGCGTCTACCCGCGCGGTGCGCAGCGGTGGCGCGTGCGGACGTCGGGCGACGCTGAGGCGCACGTGCTGCGGGTGCCGGGCGAGGATCCGTCCGCACCCGTGTGACGCGGGGTGCGGGCGGACGTCAGCGCGCGCGGCGTCCCAGCAGGTAGCCGCCCGCGCCGCTCACGAGCACGATCCCGACGACGACGAGCGCCTGACCCGCCTGCGCCTGCCACGGCCGGCCGGGGGCGTACACCGTCTCGGCCAGGGGCGCGTACGCGAACCAGCCGAAGGTCGTGGGGTGGGTCCGGACGACCCACCACCCGGCCACCATCGCCACGATCCCCAGGCCCAGCACGACGAGCGGGCGGACGGCTCGGCGCGGGCGGGGAGCGGCGGGCTGCGCGGCGTCGACCATGCGGGACATCCTGCCGCGCTGCGTCGTGCGCGTCACCCGGCGGACGCACTCCGCCCGCGCCCCTCGGTGTGGGAGGATCGTCGGCGCCGTCGGCTCGCCCGCACGGCACCGGGAGGGCTGGCTGAGCGGCCGAAAGCGACGGTCTTGAAAACCGTTGGTGCGGTGACCCCGTGCTCAAGGGTTCGAATCCCTTGCCCTCCGCCACGTCGACGCCCGGCGCCGCCCGCACACCGCGGGACGTGCGGTCCGGGTGGTCCCGGCGGCCCGCCCCTACGATGGCGGGTCATGAGGCTCGACCCCGACTTCGTCGACGCACCGCCGCGTCGCGACCCGTCCGCCCCGCCCGAGGACTTCCCGAGCGCCACGCCGCAGGAGCGGCTCGACACCGCGCGGCGCATGCGCGGCGCCGACACGGGGCAGTTCGGCCCTGTGCCCGCACCGGGCGTCGACCGGCAGGAGATCGAGATCCCGACGCGCGCCGGGTCGATCCGGGCGCGGGTGTACCACCCGCAGGCGGGCGTCGACGGGCCCGGGTTCGTGGTGTGGGTGCACGGCGGCGGGTTCGTGCTGGGCGACCTCGACACGTCGGAGCACACGGCCGCCGAGCTCGCGCGGACCGCGGGGCTGCCGGTCGTGAGCCTGCACTACCGGCGCGCGCCCGAGCACCCGTACCCGGCGGCGATCGAGGACGCGCAGGACGCCGTGCGGTGGCTCACCGGCCCCGACGGTGCGGCCGTCGGGGTCTCCGGTCCGTTCGCGGTCGCGGGGGACTCGGCCGGTGCGTCGGTGTCGCTCGCGCTGTGCCAGCTCGCGACGCGCGGCGAGTGCCCGCGCCCGGCGTTCGCGCTCGCGGCGTACCCGGACGTCGACCACGTCGAGCTGCGCGCCGCCGCGGACAACCAGATCGGGCTGCTGTTCGAGCGGTCGTACCTGCCCGACGACGCCGTGCGCACCGACCCGCTGGTCTCGCCGGTGCTCGCGGCGCCCGAGGTGCTCGCCGACCTGCCGCCGACGCTGTTGCTCATCGCCGAGCTCGACGCGTTCCGCGAGGGCGAGGAGGCGTTCGCCGAGCGCGCGCGGGCCGCCGGTGCGCCGCTGTCGGTGCTCACCGCCAACGGCATGCCGCACGGGTTCCTCGACCAGACGTGGCGCTCGCCGGTCGCGCGGCGGCTGGCCGTCGCGGCGTTCGCGGCCGTCGGTCACGGGGTGCGCGAGGCGCGCTGACGCACGGGATGCACGGGACCTGCTCACGGCGAGGGACGTCCGGCACCGGCCCCGCGTGACCTGACCGGTTCCGGCGTGCCGTTCACCGGGACGTCTCCCGGCGGTCGGGGCGACGGCCTACGCTGCGCGCATGGGTCACCCCGGCACCGAGGCCACCGTCGACGACGTCGTCGACCCCGTCCCTGCTCCCGCCCGCGGGCAGGTCGCCGCGTGGGCGGCCTGGGACTGGGGGTCGGCCGCGTTCAACGCGGTCGTCACGACGTTCGTCTTCACCGTCTTCCTCACGAGCGCGGCGTTCGTCGAGCCGGGCGCCGACGAGGCCGCGACCAAGGCGCTGCACAGCCAGTGGCTCGGCTGGGGGCTCGCGGCCGCGGGCCTGCTCGTCGCGCTCACCGCACCGGCGCTGGGCACGCTCGCCGACGCGGGCGGGCGGCGGCGTCCGCTGCTCGCGGTGACCTCCGGGGTCGTCGGGCTGTCGGTGCTGGCGCTGTGGTTCGTCGAGCCGGTCGAGGGCGCCATGACGCAGGCCGTGCTGCTGGGCATCGTGCTGCTCGCCGTCGGGACCATCGCGTTCGAGATCGCGTCGGTCGCGTACAACGCGCTGCTGCTGCAGATCAGCGGGCCGCGGACCATCGGCCGCATCAGCGGCATCGGGTGGGGCGCCGGGTACGTCGGCGGGATCGTGCTGCTGCTCGTGCTGTACGTGGGGTTCATCCAGCCCGACGTCGGCTGGTTCGGCGTGACGTCCGACGGCGGGCTCGACGTGCGCGTCTCGATGCTCGTCGCGGGTGCGTGGTTCCTCGTCTTCGCGGTGCCGGTGCTGCTGTTCGTGCCCGACCACCGCCGCCCCGGCGCACCGCCCGCGCGGGTCGGCGTCGCGGGGGCGTACCGCGCGGTCGGTGCGCACGTCGCGCAGCTGTGGCGCGAGCGGCGCTCGACGCTGCGGTTCCTCGTCGCGTCGGCGGTGTTCCGCGACGGGCTCACGGGTGTCTTCACGTTCGGCGGTGTGCTCGCCGCCGGGACGTTCGGGTTCTCGTCCGGCGACGTCATCGTGTTCGCGATCGCCGCGAACGTCGTCGCCGGTGCCTCGACCATCGGCTCGGGGTGGCTCGACGACCGGTACGGGCCGCGGCGCCTCGTCACCGTCGCGCTCGTCGTGCTCGTGCTGTCCGGGTCGGCCGTGTTCTTCCTGCACGACGCCGGCAAGAACGCGTTCTGGGTCGCGGGGCTCGTGCTGTCCGCGTGCGTCGGGCCCGCGCAGTCGGCGTCCCGCGGGCTGCTCGCGCGCCTCGCCGAGCCGGGCCGCGAGACCGAGCTGTTCGGCCTCTACGCCACCACGGGTCGCGCCGCGACGTTCCTCGCGCCCGCGGCGTTCGCGCTCGCGATCGCCCTGGGCGGCGGGAAGGAGCAGTACTGGGGCGTGCTCGGCATCGTCGCGGTGCTGCTGGTCGGGCTCGTGCTGTTCGTGCCCGTGCGGTTCCCGCGCGGTCTGGGGGTCGACGGCCGTCGCGACGTCACGGAGCCCGCCACGTGAGCGTGCTGCCCGGCCCGGGCGCCGAGGCGTGGGAGCCCGACCGGCTGCTGCCCGGCTACGAGGCGTGGACGCTGCCCGGGTGGGTGGCACCCGCCGTCGGCCCGCTCGCGCGGCAGGTCGCCGCGGGCGGTCCGGACCCCGTGCTGACGCTCGTGCGCCCGGTCGAGCGGCCCGCGCACCCGCGCGGCGTCGTGGTCCTGCTGCACGGCTACAACGACTACGTCTTCCAGACGCACGTGGTCGACGCGCTCGCAGCCGCGGGCTGGGCCGCGCTGGGCCTCGACGCGCGCCGCGCCGGTCGCTCGTGGCGCCCGGGCGACGTGCCGCACTACCAGGGCGACCTGCGCGAGCAGGCGTCGGACCTCACGCGCGCGGTCGCGGTCGCGCGGCGCACGTGGCCCGGGCTGCCCGTCGTCGTGCACGGGCACTCGTGCGGCGGGCTCGTCACCGCCCTGTGGGCGCACGCGCACCGCGGCGGCGCCGGGGCCGACGCGATCGTGCTCGACAGCCCGTTCCTGTCGTTCGAGCGCTCGTGGGTGCGGCCGCTGCAGGACGGTGCGCTGCGCCCGCTGGCCCGACGCGCACCGCTGCGCGTCGTCGCCGCCGCGCCGTCGCGGTACGCCGCTCGCCTCGCGGAGCGCTGGGACTTCGACACGTCGCTGAAGTCCCCCGGGGGCGTGCCCGCGCGCGCCGGGTGGCTCGCCGCCGTCCGCGCGGGTCACCTGCGGGTCGCCCGCGGGCTCGAGATCGACGTGCCCCTGCTGGTCGCGCGCGCGGCGCGCTCGGCCGCCGACGTCGACGGGCCCGGCCTCGACACCGCCGACACCGTGCTGGACGTCGCGACGATCGCCGCCCTCGGGCCGCGCCTCGGGCACGACGTGCACGAGCTGGTCGTCGAGGACGGCGTGCACGACCTCACGCTCTCGGCCGAGGGTCCGCGCCAGGTCTACCTCGACGCGGTGACGGACTTCCTCGACCACGTCTGACCGCTCCCCGGACGCCCGCGGTCCCGCCGGTGCCCCCTCCCTGGCGCGCCCCGGCACCGAGTGCGCCACCACGCCGCCGCGTGCACCCGGTGCTTCCGGTGCACTCGGCGGCGATCGGGCGCGCTCGGCGTGGGTGTGGGCGGTGAGGGGGCGTCAGGCGGGGGTGCGGACCACCAGGACCGCGTCGGCGGGGGCGTCGAGGGCCTCGTAGGTGTGGTCGGTGTCGCTCGTCCAGGTGGTCGCGTCGCCCGTGCCGAGCGTGACCGGCGCCCCCGCGACGCCGACGCGCGCGCGGCCGCGGGTCACCACGAGGTGCTCGACGACGCCCGGCCCGTGCGCGGTCGACGCGTGCACCCGCCCGGGCTCGAGCCGCAGCGCGTACACCTCGACCGTGCCGGCGTCGTCCGCGTGCGCGTCGAGCAGGCGGGCCGTGATGCCGGGCGACGCGACCCGCGTGCCGACGCGCTCGGCCAGCAGCCACGACAGCGGCAGCCCGAGCGCGCCGGACAACGCGTACAGCGTGCCGAGCGTGGGGTTGCGCGCGCCGTGCTCGATCTCGGACAGCGAGCCCTTGCCGACGCCCGCGGCCGCCGCGAGCGCGCCGAGGGACAGGCC
>JAEYNO010000010.1 GCA_023412515.1 Actinomycetes bacterium | reverse complement strand
GGTCGGCGGCGACCGTGCGCGTGACCGGTGCCGCCGGCGGCGTCGACGCGGCGGTCCGGACGTCGCCCCAGGCCGTGCCGGGCACCGTCACGCTGGCCCGGGACGACCTCGCGCGCGTCGTGCCCGCACCGGCCGTCACCGAGCTGCAGGTGCGGCTCGTCGACGGCCTGACGGGGGAGCGGGTGCAGGCGGCGGTGACGACGCTGCTGTCGACCGACGACCGCGTGCAGGTCGGGGGCGGTGCACCCGAGCGCGCGATGTACGCGCAGGTCCTCGACACGATGCTGCTGGTCGTCCTCGCGCTGCTGGTGGTCGCCGTGGTCATCGCGCTCGTCGGCATCGGCAACACGACCGCGCTGTCCGTGGTCGAGCGGCGCCACGAGTCGGCGCTGCTGCGCGCGCTCGGGCTGACGGCGCGCGGGCTGCGGGGCGCGGTCGCGGTCGAGGCGGCGCTCGTCGCCGTCGTCGGGGCGGCGCTCGGGATCGTCCTGGGCGTCGGCTACGCGTGGACGGGCGTGCGCGCGCTCGGCGCGGTGGCGAGCAAGGTGCCCATGCACCTCGACGTGCCCCTCGGGCCGGTCGCGCTCATCGCGGGCGTCGCCGTGCTCGCGGGTGCCGCGGCCTCGGTCGTCCCGGGGCGCCGTGCCGCCCGGGTGTCCCCCGTCGAGGCGCTCGCGGTGGTCTGAGCGCGCGGCGCGCGGACCGGCGGGGACGCGTCCGCCGGTGCCGTGCGCGGAACCCGGGCGCCCACGGACCGGACGTCCTGTCCAGGAGACGGACGTGCGGCTCTAGGCTCGACCAGTTTCCCGATCCTCGCTGAGCAGAGCGGAGTCGACATGAAGCTGCAGCTGCAGCACGCCCTCGAGCAGGTGCTCGCCCGGAACCCCGGCGAGCGCGAGTTCCACCAGGCGGTCACCGAGGTGTTCGAGAGCCTGGGCCCGGTGCTCGACCGGAACCCGCACTACGTCGACGCCGCGGTGCTCGAGCGCCTCTGCGAGCCCGAGCGGCAGATCATCTTCCGCGTGCCGTGGGTCGACGACTCGGGGCACGTGCGCATCAACCGCGGCTTCCGCGTCGAGTTCAACTCCGCGCTCGGCCCGTACAAGGGCGGCCTGCGGTTCCACCCGTCGGTGTACCTCGGCATCGTCAAGTTCCTGGGCTTCGAGCAGGTCTTCAAGAACTCGCTCACCGACATGCCCATCGGCGGCGGCAAGGGCGGGTCCGACTTCGACCCGCGCGGCCGCTCCAACGCCGAGGTCATGCGGTTCTGCCAATCGTTCATGACCGAGCTGTACCGGCACATCGGCGAGCACACCGACGTCCCCGCGGGCGACATCGGCGTCGGCGGCCGCGAGATCGGCTACCTCTTCGGCCAGTACAAGCGCATCACCAACCGCTACGAGTCGGGCGTCATCACCGGCAAGGGCGTCACGTGGGGCGGCTCGCTCGTGCGCACCGAGGCCACCGGGTATGGCACCGTGCTGTTCGCCGAGCGCATGCTCGCGACGCGCGGCCTGTCGTTCGACGGCATGCGCGTCGTCGTGTCCGGCTCGGGCAACGTCGCGATCCACGCGATCGAGAAGGCGCAGGCGCTCGGCGCGCACGTCGTCGCGTGCTCCGACTCGCGCGGCTACGTCGTCGACGAGAAGGGCATCGACCTCGACGTCCTGCGCCAGGTGCGCGACGTCGAGCGCAAGCCCGTCTCGGCGTACGTCGACAGCCGCCCCGGAGCGCACTACGTCGCCGACGCGCGCGTGTGGCAGGTCGACGCGCAGGTCGCGCTCCCGTGCGCGACGCAGAACGAGCTCGACGAGCGCGACGCCAAGCGCATGGTCGACGCGGGTCTGCTCGCGGTCGCCGAGGGCGCGAACATGCCCACGACGCCCGAGGCCGTCGCGCTGCTGCAGGACGCGGGCGTGCTGTACGCGCCCGGCAAGGCGGCCAACGCCGGCGGCGTCGCGACGTCCGCGCTCGAGATGCAGCAGAACGCGACGCGCGACTCGTGGTCGTTCGAGCACACCGAGGAGCGGCTCGCCGGGATCATGGCGCGCATCCACGACCGCTGCGCCGAGACCGCCGACGAGTACGGCGACCCGGGTAACTACGTGCTCGGCGCCAACATCGCGGGCTTCACCAAGGTCGCCGACGCGATGCTCGCCCTCGGCGTCGTCTGACCCGTCTGCACCTCGCGGGCCGCCCCCCGCCCGACGACCCCGTGATCGGTCGCGCCTGCCGGCTCCTGCGCGCGACCGATGACGGGGTCGTCGTGGTGGGTGACGCGTCTGCGCGACGGATCGCAGGGTCGGCGGTGCTCGTGCGAGCCCGTCATCGGTCGTGGTGCAGGTCCCGGCTGCGCGACCGATCGCGGGGTGGCTGCGAGCCGTGGCGGGCCGCCGGGGGTGAGCCCGTCATCGGTGGCGGCGGGAGTGCCGCGGGGGCGACCGATCACGGGGTCGGGGCGTGCCGCGCCCCGCGAGCGGGCTCCCGCGTGGGGGAGGATGGGGCCGTGCCGCCCCGCCGACGTACCGACCCCGCCGACGGGCGAGCCGCGCTGCAGGCGTGGCGCGCCGACCCCGACGGCGTGCCGCTCGCGACGCGCCGCACGGCCGTCCGGTTCGCGCTCGAGGAGCTCGCCGACGTCGCGCCCGGCAACTCGGTCGAGGTGCGCGTGCCGCCCGACGGCGCCGTGCAGGCCGTCGAGGGGCCCCGGCACACGCGCGGCACGCCGCCCAACGTCGTCGAGACCGACCCCGTCACGTGGCTGCGGCTCGTCACCGGCGACCTCGCGTGGGACGATGCGCTGGCCTCCGGTCGCGTGCAGGCGTCCGGCGAGCGCGCCGACCTCGCCGAGCTGCTCCCGCTGCAGGCCGCCCGCCCCCGCTGACGGCCCACGCCCGCTGCAGGCCGCCCGCCCCCGCTGACGGCCCAC
>JAEYNO010000002.1 GCA_023412515.1 Actinomycetes bacterium | reverse complement strand
CCGCGCGTGACGAAGATGCCCGACGACGCGCTCGTGCTGGGGCGCACCGACATCCCCGGGGTCTTCCGGCGGTTGCCGCGCCGGCTCACCGACGACGACGTCGAGATGCTCTCGGAGGTCGCGATGCGCAAAGAGACCTGGACCCTGGCGTGACGCCGCCGCGCTTCCGCCGGCCCGCGATGCTCGATCAGCAGACGGCCGAGGCGATACCCGGCGGGATCGATCCAGCTCTGCTGCCCGAGGTCGCGCACACGACTGCCGCGGCGATCGTGCACCAGGCGCGCGCCCTCGACGACCCCGAGCTCGTCGGCCGGCTCGTGCACCTCGTCGAGACCGAGGGACTGGACGTGGTGGCCTCGCTGTGGGCCGATGCCGCTCCCCACACGCTCCCTGGCGCCCTGTGGCGGCTGTACGTGCTGCGCGAGTGGGTGCGCCGCGACCCCGGCACGGTCGCCGACCGGTACCGGCAGGGCGTCGCGGCCGCACCCGTGCACGACGCCGTCGCGGGCGTCGTCGACCAGCCCGGCCCGCAGGACGTCCGCACGGTCGCCGACGCCGTGCTGTCCGGCGTCTACACGGGCGACCTCGCGGTCGCGCTCGAGCGCGCGGCCGCGTTCTGCCAGGTCCTGGCCACGGGCGCGGCGTTCGACGCCGACCACCTCGACGTCGTCGACCCCGCCGCCGCGCACCGCCAGACCCGCGGCGCGGCGTCGCTCGTGCGCACCGCCGAGGAGCTCGCGCACGCCGCGCAGCTGTGGCGGGCCGACCGGCTCGAGTGAGCCGCGCCGCGCCGCGGGACCGCGCCGAGCCCGTGCGCCGCGCGCGGGGGCACGTAGACTGGAGGGGCGACGCCGGGTCGCGGTAGCCCCGGGCTCCATCATCAGCCGCTTCGAGCGGCCACGCGCCGAGAGGCGCTCCCGGCCCGGCGTCGTTCACCTCACACCGAGCGCACAGGGGCGTGCGACCTCGGTCCGGCGCACCTGCCGTTCACCGCCCGTTAGGCTGTTGGCGCCCCGGTTCCCGGGGGACACATCGTCGAACGACCCGGAGCCCTCCGTGCGCCTGCGCATCACACCGCGCGACACCCAGTACTTCGACCTCTTCGCCGCTTCCGCGTCCCACCTCGTGACGGGCGCGAACCTGCTGGCCGAGATGCTCGGAGCCGACCGCGCGACCCGCAAAGAGATCAACAAGCGGATGGCGGAGGCCGAGCACGCCGCCGACGACGCGACCCACACGATCATGCGTCGCCTCAACCAGACGTTCGTGACGCCGTTCGACCGCGACGACATCTACGACCTCGCGTCGAGCCTCGACGACTGCATGGACTACATGGACGAGGCGTCCGACCTCATCGTCCTGTACAAGGTCGAGGAGCTGCCCGCACGCGTCTCCGACCAGGTCCAGGTGCTCCAGCGCGCCGCCGAGCTCACGGCCGAGGCCATGCCCCGGCTGCGCTCCATGGACTCGCTGCAGGAGTACTGGGTCGAGGTGAACCGCCTCGAGAACCAGGCCGACAAGTCGCACCGCAAGCTGCTCGCGCAGATGTTCGACGAGATCTCCGACCCGATCCTGCTGATGAAGCTCAAGGAGATCGTGGAGAAGCTCGAGGACGCCGCCGACGCGTTCGAGAAGGTCGCGAACACGGTCGAGACGATCGCGCTCAAGGAGTCCTGAGCCCCCGTGGAACCTGTGCTCGTCGTCTTCGTCGTCGCGCTCGCCCTCGGGTTCGACTACACGAACGGCTTCCACGACGCCGCCAACGCCATCGCCACGTCGGTCTCGACGCGGGCGCTGACGCCGCGGGCGGCGCTCCTCATGGCCGCGGTCATGAACTTCACCGGCGCGCTGCTGGGCACCGAGGTTGCCGAGACCATCGCGACGTCGATCGTCGACCTGCAGGACGCACCGTCGCACTCGGCGCTCGTGGTCATCGTCTGCGCGTTGGTCGGCGCCATCGCGTGGAACCTCGTGACCTGGTGGTTCGGCCTGCCCTCGTCCTCGACGCACGCCCTCATCGGCGGGCTCGTGGGCGCGGGCCTGGCCGCCGGGTTCGGGATCTACGGCTCGGCGATCGTCGACAAGGTCGTCCTGCCGATGGTCTTCTCGCCGGTCATCGGGTTCGGCCTCGCGTTCCTCGCGATGGCCGGCCTGCTGTGGCTGATCCGCAACCGCCCGCCGACCCGCGTCAACCGGCGCTTCCGGTTCGCGCAGACCGTCTCGGCCGCCGCCATGGCGCTCGGGCACGGCCTGCAGGACGCGCAGAAGACCATGGGCGTCATCTACCTCGCGCTCCTCACCGCCAACTGGGCGGACCCCGAGGCGGGCATCCCGCTGTGGGTCAAGCTCGCCGCGGCCGCCGCGATCTCGCTCGGCACCTACGCCGGCGGGTGGCGCATCATGCGCACGCTCGGTCGCAAGATCATCGAGCTCGACCCCGCGCGCGGGTTCGTCGCCGAGTCGGTCTCCGCGGTGGTCCTCTACGTCAACGCGTTCGCGCTGCACGCACCCGTGTCGACGACCCACACGATCACGTCCGCGATCATGGGCGTCGGCGCCACAAAGCGGCTCTCGGCCGTGCGGTGGGGCGTCGCCAAGAACATCGCCGGCGCGTGGATCCTCACCATCCCGGCCGCCGCGCTCGTCGCGGCCGTCGTGTTCTGGATCATCCACCCGATCCTGGGCTGAGCCTGCGGGCTGAGCCCGCAGCACGACGCCCCGGTGCCGCTCGGCACCGGGGCGTCGTCGTCCCGGGGCCGGCCCCCGGCGGTGCCGGCTCGCCCGGCTGGGTCAGTCCGCCCCGGCGGGGGACCGGTGCAGCTCGACCCCCACCACGCGCGTGCCGCGACGGGTCCGTGCGGCGTGCGCGACGAGCACCTCGCCCGGGGCGAGGAACGGGTTCTCACGCGGCAGCGCGTCGGCCACGGCCCGGCGGCTCTGCACCTCCAGCACGTCGAGCACGGTCGGCAGCACGGGCCGGTGCGTGCACAGCACGGTGTCGCGCCGCGCCTCGAGCGCGTCCCGCACGATCGCCGCGACCCGGGCGGGGGACTCGTCGTGACGGGCCTCCGTCAGGCCGTCGGCCACCTCGGGGGTCACGCCCGCGGCCTGCGCGTAGGGCGCGACCGTCGTCGCGCACCGCTCCCAGCGGCTCGTCACGACCTGCTCGACGCCGAACGCCGCGAGCAGGGGCGTCAGCGTCGCGGCCTGCCGCAGGCCCAGCCCTGTGAGCGGGCGGTCGTCCTCCGTGCCGCCCCACAGGGCCCGCTTGCGGGCCTGCCCGTGCCGCGCCACCACGAGCGCGCGCGTGTCCAGCCGGTCCTTCGCGTAGGCCTCGACGAGCGCGTCGAGCGGGCGACGGTCGTCGCGGCGCGTGAGCCGGCGCGCGGCCTGCGCGGTGTCGAACCACTCCCAGTGGTCGATCTCGGAGCGGTCGGCGTGCGGCACGGGCGGGCGCGCGCGCAGCGGCACGTCGTCGCCGCGGCCCGCGACGCGCGCGGCCCAGTAGTGCACGACCTTGCGGCGCCCGTCGGACAACGCGTACCGCAGGCCCGGCAGCGGCAGACCCAGCACGACCGCCATGCCGGTCTCCTCCTCGACCTCGCGCACGGCCGCGACGGGCGGGACCTCGCCCGGGTCGAGCTTGCCCTTGGGCCACGACCAGTCGCGGTACCGCGGGCGGTGCACGAGCGCGACCTGCAGGCGCCCGGCGCGCACGCGCCACACGAGCGCGCCCGCCGCCTCGACCGGGTCGGGTGCTCCTGCCTTCACCGGGGGGCGCCCGGCCGGCGCTTCTGGCGCTGGACGAGCACCTCCTGCAGGTCGACCAGCGGGCCGTCGGGGCCGCGGTGGTGCCGCACCCAGACGCCGTCCGGACCCAGGTGCCACGACGACGTGCCGTCGTCCATGGTCTCGTCGAGGTACTCGACGAGCTCGGTCACGTGCGCGGGCTCCGCGACCCGCACGAGCGCCTCGACGCGGCGGTCGAGGTTGCGGTGCATGAGGTCGGCCGAGCCGATGAACACCTCGGGTCCCTCGAACCCGTCCCCCTCGGCGGGTGTCGCGTGCGCGAACGCGAAGACGCGCGAGTGCTCGAGGAACCGGCCGAGGATCGACCGCACGCGGATCGTCTCCGACAGCCCCGGCACGCCCGGGCGCAGCGCGCAGATGCCCCGCACGTTGATGTCGACCGGCACGCCGGCCTGCGACGCGCGGTACAGCGCGTCGATCGTCGCCTCGTCGACCATGGAGTTGACCTTGATCTTGATCCACGCGGGCTCGCCGCGGCGGGCCGCCTCCGCCTCGCGCTCGATGCGCTCCAGCAGCCCCGTGCGCACCGAGCGCGGCGCGACGAGCAGGCGGTGGAACCGCGACTTCGGCGCGTAGCCCGACAGCTGGTTGAACAGCCGCGTGAGGTCCTGGCCCACGTCCGGGTCGGCCGTCAGCAGCCCCAGGTCGGTGTACAGCCGCGCGGTCTTCGGGTGGTAGTTGCCCGTCCCGACGTGGCTGTAGCGGCGCAGCCCGTCGGACTCCTGCCGCACCACGAGCGAGAGCTTGCAGTGCGTCTTGAGCCCGACGATCCCGTACACGACGTGCACGCCCGCCTGCTCGAGCTTGCGCGCCCACGAGATGTTGTTCTGCTCGTCGAACCGCGCCTTGATCTCGACGAGCGCGAGCACCTGCTTGCCGGCCTGCGCCGCGTCGATGAGCGCGTCGACGATCGGCGAGTCGCCCGACGTCCGGTACAGCGTCTGCTTGATCGCGAGCACGTGCGGGTCCGCCGCCGCCTGCTCGAGGAACGTCTGCACCGACGTCGAGAACGAGTCGTACGGGTGGTGCAGCAGGACGTCGCGCTCGCGGATCGCGGCGAACACGTCCGTCGGGGACGAGCTCTCCACCTCGGCGAGGAGGCGGTGCGTCGTCGGGACGAACGGCGGGAAGTGCAGGTCCGCCCGGTCGAGGTCGGCGATGAGGTTGAGGCCCGTGAGGTCGAGCGGCAGCGGGATCTCGTACACCTCCTCCTCGACGACGCCGAGCTCGCGCACGAGCAGCGCGCGGATGCGCGGGCTGATGCCCGGCGTGAGCTCGAGGCGCACGGGCGGGCCGAACCGGCGGCGCAACAGCTCCTTCTCCATCGCCTGGAGCAGGTTCTCCGCGTCGTCCTCCTCGACCTCGACGTCCTCGTTGCGCGTGACGCGGAACAGGTGGTGCTCGCGCACCTCCATGC
>JAEYNO010000509.1 GCA_023412515.1 Actinomycetes bacterium | reverse complement strand
GCGCGGCCCGTTCGTCGACCTGCACGACCTGGTGCAGCGCGTGCAGCTGACGACCGCGCAGCTCGAGGCGCTCGCGACCGCCGGCGCGCTCGAGGGCATGGGCGTCGACCGGCGCTCGGGCCTGTGGGCGGCGGGTGCGCTCGCGCAGGAGGGCCCCGACACGCTGCCCGGCGTCGCGGTGGGCGTCACGGCCCCGACGCTGCCGGGGCTGTCGGACGTCGAGGTCGCGACGGCCGACGTGTGGGCCACGGGCGTGTCGGTCGACTCGTACCCCACGCAGTTCGTCCGTGACGGGCTCGACGAGGCGGGCGTGCTGCGCGTCGAGCAGGTGTTCCGCACCGAGGAGGGGCGGCGCATCGCCGTCGCGGGGGTCGTCACGCACCGGCAGCGCCCGGGCACCGCGCAGGGCGTGACGTTCCTGTCCCTGGAGGACGAGACCGGGTTGCTCAACGTCGTGTGCTCCGCGGGCCTGTGGCAACGGTTCCGCCGGACCGCGCGCACCGCCAAGGCGATGGTCGTGCGGGGGCGTCTGGAGAAGGCCGACGGCGCGACGAACCTCGTCGCCGAGCACCTCAGCCCGCTGTCGTTGAAGGTGCGCAGCAGGTCGCGGGACTTCCAGTGACGGCGCCTCGGTCCGGGCGGGCGGACGTGGTGGTGCTCTGCGAGACGGAGCAGCAACGCTGCAGCCTTGCTGAGGAGGTCGGGGGTAGGCGTCCGCTCCGCCGACCTCCGTGCGTGGTCGGGCGACGGCGGACTCGACCAGATCGACGTCCCCGACGACCGGGTCGCCGACGGCGAGCGGCTTGTCGGTGGGCAGGGAGATCACCGACCGAGACGATCGAGCGCCTCGCCGTGCACGGACGCCCACCTGGTCATCACCGCGACGTCGCGACGGAACTGGTCAACGAGGTGACCAGTTCCGAGGGTGTGGGTCGCGGATGTGACCAGTTCCGGCGGCGCCGGTCCGGGTCAGGGGCCCGTGGTCGTGTCCCGTGACAGCCGCGCCGTCAGGTCGTCCATGGTCGCGTCGAACGCCGCGGGCAGGTCGACGTCGTACGCGTCGGCCAGCACGAGCACCGACCACAGGCAGTCGGCGAGCTCGTGCGCGAGCGCGGCGTCGAGGTCGGCGCGCGGGCGCACGCCCTCCTTGCCCTGCACGAGCTTGGCCAGGTCGCCCACGTCGCCGACGAAGCCGAGCATGATCTCCTCGGTCGTCCACGCGCGCGTTGACGCGGTGGCCGCGCGCCGCGCGAACAGCTCGCGCACCGCGACGGCCCGCGCGGTCATGGCCGCGACGTCGGTGCCGGCGTGCGCGGTCACGACGCGTCCGCCGCGACGCCCGCGACGGCCTTGGTCCGCGAGCGGCCCGCACCGTCCTTGAGCACGACGTACTTGAGGTCCACGTGCGGCTCCAGCGCGCTGAACTTGTCGTTCGGCGCACCGATGATGAGCTGGAACCCCAGGCCGCGCCACGCACCGATCGCGCGGCCCGTGAACCGCGCGTCGGCCTTGATGAGGGCCTCGTCGAGGAACACCGGCGCGTACCGGGGGCGTGCGGCGCCCGCGTCGCCGAGCTGGTAGCGCAGCGCCGCACCGACGATGAACGCCACGAGCTCCTGCGACTCGCCGCCGGACTTCTCGCCGATGTGGTCGTACAGCGCGACGTGCTGCCCGTCGAGGTCGACCTTCTCGGCCGAGAGCCGCACGTGCCGGCGCACGTCGACCAGGTCGACGAAGTCGGGGGACGTGCGGCGGATCCGGTCGATGACCTTGGCCATGCGGTGGTAGCGGCGCTCGCGCTCGGCGTCGCTCGCGTCGGTGGTGAGCACCTCGCGCAGGTCGCGCAGCTCCTTGCGGAACCGCGCCACCACGGTGGACTGCGTGTCGCGCGCGTCGATCCGCAGGCGGTGGTCGTCGTCCGCGAACGGCAGGTCCGCGAGGATGTCGTTGACCGGGCGGATGCGCTCCTTGATCTCGCGCACCGACCGCGACAGCGCCGTGTGCAGGTCCGCGAGGTCGTTGCCCGACAGGCGCAGCAGGCTCGCGCGCCACTCCGCCTCCAGCTCGTGCAGCCCCTGCGTCTCCAGCTCGACGAGGATCCGCTCGAAGTCGCCGTACGACGCGTCCGGGTCGGTGCCCAGGTTCGGGTCGGGCCAGCGCTCGACGAACGTCTCGAACGTGCGCCGCAGCGCGTCGCGGCCGCCCGCGACGGTCTGCTGCGCGGACTGCCGGTCGGCGCGCAGCAGGTCCGCCGCGCGCGCCACCACGGCGTCGAACGTCGCGAGCGCCGCCGCCGGGTCGCTCGCGTGCTCGCCCGCACGCGGCAGGTCGGGCTCCGCGCCGCCGAGCACGCGCTCGAGGTACGCGCGCTGCTCGGCGTCGAGCTGCGTGCCCGCGTCCTGCGCGGCGTCGAGCGCGCCCTGCGCCGCGTCGACCGCGTCCGTGGTCGCCGACCACTGCTCGCCGAGGGTCGTCGCCGTGCCCTTGGTGCGACCCAGCTGCTCGGTGAGGTCCTGGATCAGCACCTCCAGCTCGGACGCGCGACGCTGCAGCTGCACGACGTCGGGGTTGCCCGACGTGACCTCGCCGACGACCCGCTCCCAGCGCGCCTGCTCGGCCGTGACGCCCTCGACGTCGACCTGGTCCCACGTGAGCTCGACGACCGCCGTGTACGCGCGCAGCGTCGAGTCGTGCCGGTCCCACGCGGCCTCGGCCTCGTCGACGCGCGCGGTCGCGGCCGCCAGCCGCTCCTCGGCGCGCTCGAGCTGCCGCTCCAGGTCGGCGAGCCGACGCGTGTTGGTGAAGCCCAGCACGTTCGGCTTGCCCTGCCCGCCGTGCGCGCCGCGGCGCCCCTCGGACACCTGCCCGCCCCGCGTCAGCGCCTTCTCGTGCTGCGCGAGCTCGCCCGGCGTGTCGACGCACACGTACGCGAACCGCGACGCGAGCTCGCCCTTGAGCCAGCCCGTGAACGGGCTCTGCCGGTAGTCCAGCCGCCCCGGCATGGTGCGCCCGTCGAGGCCGACGTCGTCGCGCAGCCCCGTCGGCACACCCTCGAACCGCAGCCGACGCCCCGTGCGCACCTGGTCGATCGCGCGTCGGAACGACTGCAGGTGCGCGACGTCGATGAGCATGAGGGTCGCGAACCCGCCGAGCGCGAGGTTGAACGCCTCGCGCCACGGCTCGTGCTCGGTGCGCACCTCGACCAGCTCGGCGACGAACGGCAGGTCCTCGGGCGTCAGGCCCGCGGCCTCGGCGACCGCGGCCCGGGTCGCGTGCAGGTCGCCCGGCACGTTGTCGTGCCGGTGCCGCGCGTCGCCGTGGTCGCGGCGCAGCACCGCGAGGTCGGCCGCGGCCTCCTTGCGCTCCGACATCGCGTCGAACAGCGCCTGCCGCGCGTTCGCCTTCGCGTCGGTGTCGGCCAGCGCGTGCCGTGCGCGGGCGACGAGGTCGGTGAACTCGTCGAGCGACGCGACCGACGCGCCGAGCGTCGACGTCAGCACCTCGTCGAGCCGTGCGCGGGCCCGCGTGACCTCCTCGAGCCGCGCCGCGACGCCTCGCAGCTCGCGCTGCGCGGTCGCGAGCCGGTCGCCGCCCGACGCCCACAGCGTCTCCTTGACGCCGTCGAGCTCGGCGCGCGCCGCCGCGACC
>JAEYNO010000493.1 GCA_023412515.1 Actinomycetes bacterium | reverse complement strand
CAGCACGGCCGTGGCGGCCGCGCGCTCCTCCGGCGTCGGGTCGCCGCCGACGACACGGATCTCGACGGTCGGCTCGGGCGTCTCGCTCACAGCGGGATGTTCCCGTGCTTCTTCGCGGGGAGCGCCGCGCGCTTCGTGCGCAGCGCTCGCAGCGCCTTGATGACGACGAGGCGCGTGGCCGCCGGCTCGATGATGCCGTCGATCTCGCCGCGCTCCGCCGCGAGGAACGGCGACGCGACGTTGTAGGTGTACTCGTTCGCGAGATGCGTGCGCACCGCCGCGACGTCCTCGCCGGCGGCCACGGCCGCCTTGAGCTCGTTGCGGTAGAGGATGTTGACGGCGCCCTGACCGCCCATGACGGCGATCTCGGCCGTCGGCCAGGCGTAGTTGAGGTCGGCGCCGAGCTGCTTGGAGCCCATGACGATGTACGCGCCGCCGTAGGCCTTGCGCGTGATGACCGTGACGAGCGGGACCGTCGCCTCGGCGTACGCGTAGATGAGCTTCGCGCCGCGGCGGATGATGCCGTTCCACTCCTGGTCGGTGCCCGGCAGGAAGCCCGGCACGTCGACGAACGTCAGCACCGGGATGCCGAACGCGTCGCACGTGCGCACGAACCGCGCGGCCTTCTCGGCGGCGTTGATGTCGAGCGTGCCGGCCATCTGCATCGGCTGGTTCGCGACGACCCCGACCGGGTGCCCCTCGACGTGGCCGAACCCGACCACGACGTTCTGCGCGTACAGCGCCTGCACCTCGAGGAAGCTGCCGTCGTCCAGCACGGTCTCGAGGACCGTGTGCATGTCGTACGGCTGGTTGTCGGAGTCCGGCACGAGCGTGTCGAGCACGCGGTCGTCCTCGGTGACCTCGAGGTCCGCCTCGTGCGCGAACGCGGGCGGCTCGGCGAGGTTGTTGGTCGGCAGGTACGCGAGCAGCGTGCGCACCCAGTCGATCGCGTCGTCCTCGTCGGAGGCCATGTAGTGCGCGACGCCCGAGCGCGTCGAGTGCGTCGTCGCGCCGCCCAGCTCCTCGAAGCCGACGTCCTCGCCGGTCACCGAGCGGATCACGTCGGGGCCCGTGATGAACATGTTCGACGTGCCGTCGGCCATGACGATGAAGTCGGTGAGCGCGGGGGAGTACACCGCGCCGCCGGCCGACGGCCCGAGGATGAGGCTGATCTGCGGGATCACGCCCGAGGCGGCGACGTTGCGACGGAAGATCTCCGCGAACTGCGTGAGCCCCGCGACGCCCTCCTGGATGCGCGCGCCGCCGCCGTCGCTGATGCCGACCAGCGGCACGCCCGTGCGCAGCGCGAGGTCCATGACCTTCGTGATCTTCTGGCCGTGGACCTCGCCCAGCGAGCCGCCGAACACCGTGAAGTCCTGCGAGTACACGCACACCGGCCGGCCGTCGACCGTGCCGTGCCCGACGACGACGCCGTCGCCCTCGACGCGTCGCTTCTCGAGCCCGAAGTTCGTGGACCGGTGCCGCACGAACGCGTCGATCTCGGTGAACGAGCCCGGGTCGAGCAGCGCCTCGACGCGCTCGCGGGCGGTCTTCTTGCCGCGCGCGTGCTGCTTGGCGGCCGCGTTCTCCTCGGCCGCGTCGACGGCCGCCGCGCGGCGCGCGCGCAGGTCGTCCAGGAGGGCCGCGGTGGTGCGGGGAGGGCGGGCCGGCTGCGGCGTCGCGGGCGTCGGCGCGGTGGGGTCGGTCTGCGTCACCCGACCGAGGCTAGTTGTCGCAGGGCCACCACGGGCGTGCACCGGCTCGACCGTGTTGTCGCGACCGCGCTGTGGGGACCCCACAACTCGCCCTGCCCGGGTGGCGGGGGTTGCGCCATCATGGGCGGATGACGAGCCCGCGCCCGCCCCTCGACGTCGGCACGCTGCGCGAGCTGCTGCTCGCGCCCGCCGGACCGCTCGCGCGGCTCGACGTCGTGCCGGCCTCGGCGTCGACCAACGACGACGTCGTCGCGGGGCTGTGCGCCGAGCCCGACGCGTGGCCGCACGCGAGCCTGCTGGTCGCCGAGCACCAGACCGCGGGCCACGGGCGCGCCGGGCGCACCTGGAGCACACCGGCCCGGGCCGCGCTGACCTGCACGTTCGTCGCCCGTCCGCGGTCGGCGCCCCCGACGTACGGCTGGCTGCCGCTGCTGGCAGGCCTCGGCACCGTGCGCGCGCTGCGCGCGACCGCGGGCGTGCGCGCGGTCCTCAAGTGGCCCAACGACGTGCTCGTCGAGCTCGACGACGCGGTCGCGCCGCTCGACGGCTGGGGCACCGCGCGCAAGGTCGCCGGGATCCTCGCGTCGGCGGTGCCGCAGGTGCCCGCCGTCGCGGTGGGGATCGGCGTCAACGTCGACCAAGGCGCCGACGAGCTGCCCGTGCCGTGGGCGACGTCGCTCGCGCTCGCGGGTGCGCGCGCGGCGGACCGCGCGACGGTGCTCGTCGCGCTCGTCGCGTCGCTCGACGAGGTCGCGCGGCGGTGGTCGGAGCACGACGGCGACGCGGCCGCCGCGGGTCTGCTCGACGAGGTCGCGTCGGTGTGCGCGACGCTCGGCCAGGACGTGCGCGTCGAGCTGCCCGGCGGCGGGGCCCTCGCGGGCACCGCGCAGGGTCTGGCGGCCGACGGCGCGCTCGAGGTCCGGGACGCGGCGGGCGTCGTGCACCGCGTGCTCGCGGGCGACGTCGCGCACGTGCGCGTGACCGGCACCACAGGGGCGTGAACTAGGCTCGGACCCGTGCAGGACGGCGTCGCAGGACCGGGTGACGGACCCGGGGACGTGGCCCCCCCCCCCCCCCCCGGGCCCCCCGCCGGGACCCCCCCCACCCCCCCCCCCCCCCCCCCCCACCC
>JAEYNO010000469.1 GCA_023412515.1 Actinomycetes bacterium | reverse complement strand
CGGTGGTCGGCGCGCAGGACGCCGCCCGGTGGTCGGTGTCGCTGTCCCACAGCGCCGACCTCGTCACGGTCGCGGTCGCGCACGACCTCGGCGACGTCGGGGTCGACGTCGAGCGTGCGCGCCCCGGCCCGGCCGTCGCGACGCGGCTGTGCGACGACGTCGAGCGCCGCTCGGACGACGCGGCACCCGACCCCGGCGACGCGCTGCGGACCCGGTGGGTGCGCAAGGAGGCGGTGCTCAAGGCGGCGCGCGTGGGGCTCGCCGTGCCGATGCGTCACCTCGTGGTGACTCCGGCCCACGAGCCGGCGCGGCTCGTGTCCTGGGACGCGCGCACGCGACCCGCGGGGCTCGACGTCGAGCGCGTCGCGTGCCACGACCTCGCGCCGGAGGCTCTCGCCCCCGGCGGCTCGAGCGACCACCGGGGCGCGGTCACGACGCTCGGCGGCGCGCCCCGCACGGTGCGCTCGGCGTGGGTCGAGCCGGGCGGGCTCGCGGACGCGGTCCCCGCCGGCGGGCGGACCCGCGGCTGACGTGCTCGCGCACGACGTCCGCGCACGGCGTCCGCGCCGCGGCACAGGTCAGGGCTGCAGCGCGTCGTACTCCGCCTCGGCGGCGACGTCGTCCGCGACGTCGAGCCGCACGTGCGCGAGGATCGTCTGGATGGCGCGCAGCGTCGACGCCGCGCGCTCGCCCCAGTCGGACAGGTAGCTGAACTGCCACCACCACAGCGCCTCGAGCACGTGGCCACGCTCGTGGTGGGCGAGCCCCTGCGTGAGGGCCCCGACGATGGCCACGAGGTCGCCCGAGATCGTCGACTCCTCGACCTCCGGGCCGAGCAGCGGGTCGACGACCTCGACGTACTCGTCGATGCCCTCGAGCAGGTTCGCGAGGTTGGTGCGCAGCGGCTCGAGGTCCGCGTCGGGGCCGACGTCGGGCTCGAACCGGGACGTCGGGACCACGTCGGTCGTCGCCCCCAGGCGCGCACCGGCCGCGAGCAGGTCGGACAGCGCGAGCAGCAGCAGCGGCAGCGACGCCTCGGGCGCCGAGCCCGCCGCGACCTCGGTCACGGTGGTGAGGAAGCCGCGGGACTCGCCCGCGACGGCCTCGCCGATCTCGCGCAGGTCGGCGTCCGCCACGGGTCGCTCGTCGGTCGTCATGGTGTCCCCTCCGTCGTCGTCGACGTCACGCGCTGAGCCGGCGGCGGCCCTCGAACGCGCGGCCGAGCGTCACCTCGTCCGCGTACTCCAGGTCGCCGCCCACGGGCAGCCCCGACGCGAGCCGGCTGACCGTGAGCCCCATCGGCACGAGCAGCCGCGCCAGGTAGGTCGCGGTGGCCTCGCCCTCGACGTTCGGGTCGGTGGCGAGGATGACCTCGGTGACCGTGCCGTCGGCGAGGCGGGTCATGAGCTGCGCGATGCGCAGGTCGTCGGGCCCGACGCCCGCGATCGGGTTGATGGCGCCGCCGAGCACGTGGTACCGGCCGCGGAACTCGCGCGTGCGCTCGATCGCGACGACGTCCTTGGCCTCCTCGACCACGCAGATCGTGGTCGGCAGCCGGCGCGGGTCGCGGCAGATGCGGCACTGCGGCTCCTGCGCGACGTTGCCGCAGACCTCGCAGAACTGCACGCGCGCCTTGACCTCGGTCAGCGCGTCCGCGAGCCGACGCACGTCGGCCGGGTCGGCCGCCAGCACGTGGAACGCGATGCGCTGGGCGCTCTTGGGGCCGACCCCGGGCAGCCGCCCGAGCTCGTCGACCAGGTCCTGGATCGCGCCCTCGTACACCCCGCCAGCGTAGTTCCCCCGCCGCGGGGCGCCCGCCACGACCCGACCGACCCGCCCGGGGCGCGTCTGCGCGGTCGAACCGCGCGAACTGGTCGCAGAGTCGACCGGTCGACAGCCGCCCGGCGGGATACGTGACCAGTTGCGGTGCCGGCGGGGGTGAGGGAGCGGGTGGGCGGGGGTGGGGTGTGGGCGGGGGTGGGGGGTCAGAGGCGGTCGGCGGGGAGGTGCAGGCGGACGACCGTGCCGTGGCCGACGCGTGAGCGGAGCGTCGCGCGGCCGCCGTGCCGCTCGGCGATGACCCGCACGAGCGCGAGGCCCAGGCCCGAGCCCGGCGTGCCGCGGGCGTCGCGACCGCGCGCGAGCTCGTCGAACACGACGCCCACCTCGTCGTCGGGCACGCCCGGCCCGGAGTCGGCGACCTCGACGACGACCGTCCCGCCCTCGTCCGACCCGCGGACCTCGATCGGCGTGCCCGGCGGCGAGAACTTCACGGCGTTGCCCAGCAGGTTGTAGACCGCGAGGTACAGCAGGTCGACGTCGCCGCGCACGTGCGGCAGCGGCCACGGCACCGTCGGCAGCGACACCGTCACCGCCGGGCGCGGACGGCCCGCGGCCTGCGCCTGCGCGAGCACGTCGTCCACCGCGTCGCGCACGACCTGCGCGACGTCGACGTCCTCCTGCTCGATCGGCTGCGTCTCGAGCTCGGCGAGCTTGCGCAGGTCCGCCACCAGGTGCGCGAGCCGGCCCGCCTGCGCGTCGAGCGTCGCGTGCG
>JAEYNO010000313.1 GCA_023412515.1 Actinomycetes bacterium | reverse complement strand
CGCCCGGCCGGCCGGGCCGCTCGACCGGCCCCCGACGTGCGACCGGGCCGGGACGCGTCGCGTCCCGGCCCGGCGTGCGGACGACCGGCGCAGGGGGTGCCGGCCGTGCGCGGTGGCTCCTAGCCCCTCGAACGACTAGACCCTCGAACGACCGCGGCCGACGAGCCCCAGGATCAGGCTGACGACGAGCACGGCGACGCCGATCCAGATGAGGAACTGACCGATGCCGGTCGCGACGCCGAGGACGACGAGGACGACACCGACGAGGATGAGGATGAGCCATGCGGGCATGTGGACACCTCTTTCACACGAGCTCCGGCGGCGGACCGCCGGGCTCTCTCCGAGTGCGGCACCGGGGGGACCCGGGCCGGGTTTGTCACGGAAAGAGCGTGACACCGAGCGCCGCGGTCAGCACGCCGAACGGTCGACTTGCGCCGTCAAGACCCGCTGCTATGTGAGCACGCGTCCAGCGCGTTGACCTGCGGTTTCATGCGGCTCTCATGGTCCACATCGTGAGATCGGCGCCGAGGTCCGGGTGAGCTCAGCGCTTGCCGACGAACCAGCCGCGCAGCATCGCGATGCGCGCGGACAGCTCGTCCGGCGCCGCCAGCGCGACCTCGGGGCCGCCGCAGCGCCGGCGCAGCTCGGCGTGCACGGTGGCGTGCGGCTGGCCGCTGCGGCGCGCCCACGCCCCGACGAGCTGCGCGAGCTCCTTGCGCAGCTCGGCCTGCTTGCGGTGGTCCACGACGTCGGGCGCGGGCGCCTCGCGCGTGCGGCGCGCGCCCTGCTGCGCGGCCTGCCGCTGCCGCAGCAGGGTCGTCACCTGGTCGGCGTCGAGCAGACCCGGCAGCCCGAGGAAGTCCAGCTCCTCGTCCGACCCGACCTCCGCACCGGTCCCGAACTCGCCGCCGTCGAACAGCACGCGGTCGAACGACGCCTGCGCCTCGAGCGCCTCGAACGCGCCCACGACGCCGTCGCTGCCGACCGCGTCCTCGCTCTTCTGCTCGCGCTCCGCGAGCGCGAGCAGGTCAGCCTCGGGGTCCTCGTCGCCGGTGGTCGGCTTGTCGAGCGCGTGGTCGCGCTCGACCTCGAGGCTCGCGGCGAGCTCGAGCAGCTGCGGCACGCTCGGCAGGAATACCGACGCGGTCTCGCCGCGCTTGCGCGCGCGCACGAACCGCCCGACCGCCTGCGCGAAGAACAACGGGGTCGCGGTGCTCGTGGCGTACACGCCCACCGCGAGGCGCGGCACGTCGACGCCCTCGGACACCATGCGGACGGCGACGAGCCAGCGCGAGTCGCTCGCGGCGTACTCCTCGATGCGGTCGCTCGCGCCGTCGTCGTCCGACAGGACGATCGTGGGCGACTCCCCCGTGATCCGGGCGATGTGCCCGGCGTAGGCACGCGCGTCGGTCTGGTCGGTCGCGATGATCATGGCGCCCGCGTCGGGCACGGCGCGCCGCACCTCGGTGAGGCGCCGGTCGGCCGCGGCGATCACCGAGGGGATCCACTCGCCGTTCGGGTCGAGCGCCGTGCGCCACGCCTGGGACGTCATGTCCTTGGTGAGCGGCTCGCCGAGGCGCGCCGAGATCTCGTCGCCCGCCTTGGTGCGCCAGCGCATCGAGCCCGAGTAGGACAGGAAGATCACCGGGCGCACGACGTGGTCGCGCAGCGCGTCGCCGTACGCGTAGGTGTAGTCGGCGACCGAGCGGCGGATGCCCTGCGCGTCGGGCGCGTACTGCACGAACGGGATCGCCGCGGTGTCGGAGCGGAACGGCGTGCCGGTCAGCGCGAGCCGGCGCGTCGCACCCTCGAACGCCTCGCGGACGGCGTCGCCCCACGACAGCGCGTCGCCGCCGTGGTGCACCTCGTCGAGGATGACGAGCGTGCGGTCGGCGGTCGTGCGGGCGGCGTGCAGCGCGGGCTTGCTCGCGACCTGCGCGTACGTCACGGCCACGCCGTCGTACCCCGCGCCGTGGCGCCCCTGCGCGTTCGAGAACCGCGGGTCCAGCCGGATGCCGACGCGCGCGGCGGCGTCGGCCCACTGCTTCTTGAGGTGCTCGGTCGGCGCGACGACCGTCACGCGGCGCACGGTGCGCGACTCGAGCAGCTCGGTGGCGATGCGCAGCGCGAACGTCGTCTTGCCGGCGCCGGGGGTCGCGACGGCGAGGAAGTCCCGCGGGCTGCGCTCGCGGTACAGGTCGATGGCCTCCGCCTGCCAGGCGCGCAGGCTCCCGGCGGCACCCCACGGCGCACGCGCCGGGAACGCCGGCGGCAGCTGCGACGCTGCCGACGACGAGGGGTGCTGCGGGGTGCTGGCGGGACCGGTGGCGACGGGGCGGCGTGCCGCGCTCACGCGCCGCCCGACCCGGAGCCCTTGCCCCGCCCGAAGCCGAAGAACCCGCGGCCTCCCCCGCCGCCGGAGCCCTGGTCGTCACCGTCCTGCGGCTCGCGCAGGCCCTCGTAGATCTCCTTGCAGACCGGGCAGACCGGGAACTTGTTGGGGTCGCGGCCGGGGACCCACACCTTGCCGCAGAGCGCGACGACCGGCTTGCCGGACATCGCGGACTCCATGATCTTCTCCTTGCGCACGTAGTGCGCGAAGCGCTCGTGGTCGCCCGGCTCGACCTGCTCCTGGGACTCGGTGCGCTCGAGGACCGACGTGCCGCCCTGGGTGCCGAACGGGTCGTCGGGTCCGGACGGCGTGGTCGGCTCGCTCATGGGTCCATCGTACGTCGGGGGTCCGACGTCCCGGCCGTGCACCCTGCGTCGGCGCCGCTGGACGGCGCCCGCGGGTTTGTGTCAATGTATTGACACATCGGATCACTGATCGGAGCCCCGTGCACCTCACCGCCCTGCTGCCCGTCGTCGTCCTCGTGGCGCTTCTCGCCGCCCTCGTCGCCGCGCTCGCGCCGCGCCGGCAGCCCGCGGCCGACCCGACCGACGTCGTCACGTCGCCCGCCGCCCAGTCTCTTAAACACATCTCCGAGC
>JAEYNO010000277.1 GCA_023412515.1 Actinomycetes bacterium | reverse complement strand
GGTGGGGGGTGGGCCCGGGGCTACCTGGGGGTCCTGGCCCCGTGGGGGGGGCGCCAGGGGGGGGGCGCGCCCGCCGGGCCCGCGCCGACGCGACGGCAGGAGGCGCAGTGGACGTGCAGGAGCGCTCGACGACGGGCACCGACCGGACGCGGCCCGCGGGGACCGCGGCGCCCGAGGTCGCGGAGGTGTCCGGCGACGGCCTCACGTCCCGGCAGCGGCTCGTGCTCGAGACCATCCGGGCCTCGGTCGAGCGGCGCGGCTACCCGCCGAGCATGCGCGAGATCGGCGACGCGGTCGGGCTGACGAGCCCCTCGAGCGTCAAGCACCAGCTGACCGCGCTCGAGCGCAAGGGCTATCTGCGTCGCGACCCGAACCGGCCGCGCGCGATGGAGGTCGTGCAGCCCGACGACGCGCGCACGGTCACGGCGCTCGGCGACCGCGCGGGTGTCGCGCTCGCCGACGGCGACGCCGCGGAGCGTGACGGCGCACCGACGCCCTCGTACGTCCCCGTCGTCGGCCGCATCGCCGCGGGTGGTCCGATCCTCGCCGAGCAGGTGGTGGAGGACGTGTTCCCGCTCCCGCGCCAGCTGGTCGGCGAGGGCGAGCTGTTCCTGCTGAAGGTCGCGGGCGACTCGATGGTCGACGCCGCCATCTGCGACGGCGACTGGGTGGTCGTGCGCCGGCAGCCCGTCGCCGAGAACGGCGAGATCGTCGCGGCGATGATCGACGGCGAGGCGACGGTCAAGACGCTCAAGCGGGTCGACGGCCACGTGTGGCTGCTGCCGCACAACGCCGCCTACTCCCCCATCGACGGTGACGGCGCGACCGTGCTGGGCCGGGTCGTGAGCGTGCTGCGCGCGTTGTGACGCCGAGCGCGTGCGGGGCGCCGCCCGCCGCGCGACGCTGGTGACCGGCGCCGGAGCCGCCGGCGCCGTCACCGGTGAGGAGGCGCGCCATGCCCGCACGACGTGACCCCGGTCCCAGCGTCAAGGACCCCGAGCTCTACGAGTCGTTGCGCGACGAGGGCAGCAGCAAGGAGAAGGCCGCGCGGATCGCGAACGCGGCGGCGGCGCGCGGCCGCTCGGCCGTCGGCCGATCGGGCGGGCGCTCGCGCGACTACGAGGAGTGGACGGTCGAGGACCTGCGCCGCCGCGCCGCGGAGATCGGCGTTGACGGTCGGTCACGCATGCGCAAGAGCGAACTCATCGACGCGCTGCGCCACCACTGACGCTTACGCGACCACGGACGGCGCGAGGGCCGGACCGGAACACCCGGCCGGCCCTCGACGCACGCTGACCTCGTCAGAAGCCGAACCGCCGGGCGACCGAACGCACGGCCTCCGCCGAACGGCGCATGCCCATCAGCTCGTCGGAGGACATCGGCACCTCGAGACGCTCGCGCACGCCCGACGACCCGACGATCGACGGCACGCTGAGGCACACGTCGGACATGCCGAGGTAGCCGTCGAGCAGCGAGGACACCGGCAGGATGCGGCGCTCGTCCTTGAGGACCGCCTCGATGATGCGCGACCCCGCGAGCGCGATCGCGTAGTTCGTCGCGCCCTTGCCCTCGATGATCCGGTAGGCGGACTCGACGACCTCGCGCGCGATCGCGTCGCGCACCTCGCGCGTCAGCGGCCCGCCGTCACCGCTCGCCCACTCGAGGATCGGGACCGATCCGATCGTCGCCGAGCTCCACAGCGGCAGCTCGGTGTCCCCGTGCTCGCCCGCGACGTACGCGTGGACGTTCTGCACCGCGACGCCCGTGTGGCGCGCGATGAGGTAGCGCAGGCGCGAGGAGTCCAGCACGGTGCCCGAGCCGAACAGCTGCGACGGCGGCAGCCCCGAGATCTTGAGCGCGGCGTACGTGACGACGTCGACCGGGTTGGTGACCATGACGTAGACCGCGTTCGGCGCGACCTCGACGATGCCCGGCAGCACCTTCTGCACGAGCGAGATGGTGGCCTCGGCGAGGTCCAGCCGCGACTGACCCGGCTTCTGCTTGGCGCCCGCGGTGAACATGACGACGTCGCAGTCCGCCATGACCGACACGTCGTCGGAGCCCATGACCTCGGCCATCGACATGAACTGGATGCCGTGCGAGAGGTCGAGGACCTCGGCCTCGACCTTGGCCTTGTTGACGTCGAGCAGCGCGACCGTGCGCGCCGCGCCGCGCATGAGCGCCGCGTAGGCCATGGTCGAGCCGACGGCACCCGCCCCCACGATCCCGAGCTTGGACGTGCGCCGCGGCACGGACGGCGTCTCGCTGAAGGCGTACTCGTCGCCCTCGATGGCGTCGACCATGGTCGTTTCCCCTCGTCACGGGCGCGGATCCGGTGGTGCGGGACGGGCCCGCCCGGTGCGGCACCTCCCGTGCACGAGGCTAGTCGGATCCGGCGAGCCGACGTAGCGCGGAGACCACGACGTCGCGGTCCGTGGTGCGCCAGAACGGCGGCATGGACCGCTGGAGGTACTCGCCGTACCGCGCCGTGGCGAGCCGCGGGTCGAGCACGGCGACGACGCCGCGGTCCTGCGAGGACCGCACGAGCCGGCCGGCGCCCTGTGCGAGCAGCAGCGCCGCGTGGGTGGCGGACACGGACATGAAGCCGTTGCCACCGGCTCGCGCGACCGCGTCGGAGCGCGCAGAGCGCACCGGGTCGTCGGGCCGCGGGAACGGGATGCGGTCGATCACGACGAGCCGGCAGGCCGGGCCGGGCACGTCGACGCCCTGCCACAGCGACAGCGTGCCGAAGAGGCAGGTCGGCTCGTCGGCCGCGAAGCGCGCGACGAGCGTGGGCAGCTGGTCGTCGCCCTGCAGCAGCACGGGCACGTCGAGCCGCTCGCGCATCGCCTCGGCAGCGACGGCCGCGGCACGCCGCGACGTGAACAGGCCGAGCGTGCGACCGCCCGCGGCCTCGACGAGCGTGGCGATCTCGTCGAGCTGCGCCTCCGTGGCCGGTTCGCGGCCCGGCGGCGGCAGGCGCCTGGCGACGTAGCAGATGCCCTGCCGCGGGTAGTCGAACGGACTGCCGACATCGAGCCCGCGCCAGCGTGGCGGCTCGTCGGCGTCGGGGCGCCGCGGTCGGTCGCCCGTCGCCGGGCC
>JAEYNO010000269.1 GCA_023412515.1 Actinomycetes bacterium | reverse complement strand
GCGCGGCGCGCGGTCGCGACGACGTCCCAGCCGTCGGCGCGCAGCCGGCGCACCGTGGCGGCGCCGATGCCGGACGACGCACCCGTGACGAGCGCGCGGCGGGGACGGTCGGTGGACGCGGTCATGCGGTGCTCCTGGGGTGAGGCGGTCGGGCGGGCGCGCCGGTCGGGCGGGCGCTACTTCAGGACGAGGGCGTTGGCCGTCGAGCCGACACCGCCCGGGGCGTGCAGGGGCGCACTGGTCAGCATGCCCTCGTGGCGGCCGTCGGCGCGACAGTCGGCCACGAGGTCGGCGAGGTGCCACAGCTCCCCGAGCAGCATGCCGAACGAGCCGACGAGCGTCCGGTGCAGGAACCGGAACGGCTCGGGCACGCCGCCCGCGGGCGGCGGCCACGCCTCGACCGCGTAGCTGTCGGACGCGACGCCGACGGCGTGCAGGTCCCACAGGTAGCGCGCGACGTCCTCGCTCTGCGCGAGGCCGGGCGTCGTCACCGCGCCCGGCAGCCGCTCGCGCGTCGCCGCGTCCTGCGCCGCGTACCACTCGCCGAACCCGGTGTGCAGCAGCAGCAGGTCGCCCGGCCGGTGCGTGACGCCGCCGTGCTCGGCGGCGGCCCGCAGCTCCTCCACGCCGTAGCGGACCGTCGACGACGGGTCGTGGTCGACGCCCGCCGCCGCGAACGTCGCGGGCATGTCGAGGACGACCGCGCGGCCCACGATCCCGTGCCGCGCCCAGCGGTCGACCGTGAGGCGCGCGCCCGAGGTGACCTGCGCGAGGGTCGCGCCGTTGTAGAACACCCCGGCGTCGTACCCGACGTGCGCGAGCGAGTCCCACTGGCTGCCGGCCTGCGGGTGGAAGCGGTCGTACGCGTCGTCGAGCAGCAGTCCCGACATCGCGGTCGTGACCTGGTGCTCGGCGGCGGCGCGGTCGGGGTGCAGGGGTGGGCGGTAGCGGTCCAGCGGGTGGTCGAGCGGGAACGTCACGCCCCTGTGGACGAGCGCCGCCGCCTCGCGGACGCGCTCGGGCGTCAGCAGGTTGAGCAGGCCGAGCTCGTCGTCCGCGCCGAAGACGTGCCAGCCGAGGCGGCCGCCGGCGGGGCCCTCGGGCAGGTCGTCGTACGACGGGAGGGTGACCACGCGGCGACCCTAGCGCTCGCGCCCGCGCGGGTCGCGAGAGTTTCGACGTCGGAGCCGAACCGTTTCGGCGGTGGCCGCCGTCCGCGCGTCCGGCGCACGGTGAGGGCTCGACGACCGTGTCGAGGACGAGGAGGTCGCATGACCAGGACCCGCGGCTCGTGGATCGCCGGCACCGTCGCCGGCGTGCTCGCCGCCACCGGGGCGCTCGTCGGGGTCGGGACCCCGGCGCACGCCGCCCAGACCGTCACCAACATCGCCTACGCGCCCGCGGACCCGGCGGGCAGCCGGGGCCACCTGCTCGACCTGTACCTGCCCGACGGCCCCGGCCCGGCGCCGCTCGTCGTGTGGTCCACCGGCTCCGCGTGGTCGTCCGACGACGGCAAGACCGGCGCGGCGGCGGTCGCGCAGCAGCTCAACGCGCGCGGCATCGCCGTCGCCGGCGTCAGCGTGCGGTCGAGCTCGCAGGCGAAGTTCCCCGCCCAGGTGCACGACGTCAAGGCGGCGATCCGCTGGCTGCGCGCCAACGCCGCGCAGTACCGGATCGACCCCGCGCGGTTCGCGACCATGGGCGACTCGTCGGGCGGGTGGGTCGCGAGCATGGCCGCGCTCACCAACGGCGTCGCCGCGCTCGAGGGGCAGGTCGGCACGACGGGGGTGTCGAGCGACGTGCAGGCGGGCGTCGACTTCTTCGGCCCGACCGACTTCCTGCGGCTCAAGGAGCAGGACCCGAACGGCTGGATCGACCACGACAGCCCGTCCGCGCCCGAGGCGCAGCTGCTGGGCTGCGCGATCCCCTCGTGCCCCGACAAGGCCCGGCAGGCCAACCCGCTGACGTACGTCGACGCGAACGACCCGCCGATGCTGCTGCTGCACGGCCGCGCCGACACCGTCGTGCCGCACGCGCAGACCGAGATCCTCTACGCAGCGCTCAAGGCGGCGTGCGTCGACACCCGGTTCTTCTCGGTCCCGGGCGCCGGGCACAGCCACCCCGACGTCACGAGCGCGGCGCGGTACGGCCAGCAGACCGTGCGCACCGTGCGCGGCTGCCAGGAGACCGTGACGCAGGGCTCGCCGAACCCGAGCTGGGACACGATCGCCGCGTTCCTGCAGGACGCGTGGGCCGACGCGGGACCGCAGCCGACGCCCTCGCCCACCGTGTCACCCACCCCGACGCCCACGGCCACGCCCACCGTCACCCCGACCCCCACCCTGACGCCCAGCCCCACCGCGACCCCGTCCCCGACGGCTCCCGCGAGCGCCTGCACCGCGACGTACCGGCTCGCGAACAGCTGGCCCGGCGGCTTCGTCGCCGACGTCACCGTGACCGCCGGGGCGACCCCGCTGACGGGCTGGCGCGTCACGGTCACGCTGCCCTCGGGCGCGACGGCGACGCAGGTGTGGAACGGCCGGTCGACGGGCGGCGCGCCGCTGAGCGTGACCAACGCCGACTGGAACGGCCGCGTCGCGGCGGGCGCGAGCACGACGTTCGGCTTCCAGGGCACGGGCGACGGCGCGGGGGCGACCGTCACCTGCACGGCCGTGTGACCGTCCGGCTCCGCCTGCGGGGGCGTGGTGCGCGAGCGCACCACGCCCCCTCAGCTTGCCGGGCACCCGGGGGCAGCGCCTAGGGTGACGGGTCGGAACCCGGCCCCCTCTCTGGCCGGGTCGCACCGCCCTGGCCTGGGACGGTCCTCCGCGGCGCGACGTGCGCCCCACCCCGACGTCCGCGTCCGACGACGTGCGCGGCAGCAGCCCCCGCCGGAGAGAGACCCCATGCCCCGCGCCGTCCACCGCCCGTCGTCCGTCCGCGCCCGCGCGGGCCTGGTCCCGCTCGCCGTCGTCGTAGCGCTCGCCCTGACCGGGTGCGCGTCGGGAGCACCGGCCGCGCCGTCGGCCTCCGAGGGCGCCACCACGGCCGCCTCGGCGGACGCGTACCGGCCCGTGACGGTCGACAACTGCGGCACCGAGGTCACGTTCGACGCGCCGCCGCGCCGTGTCGTGACGATCAAGTCGTCGACCACCGAGATGGTGCTCGCGCTCGGCGCCGCCGACCGCCTGGTCGGCACGGCGTTCGCCGACGGGCCCGTGCCCGAGCGGTGGGCGGCCGACGTGGCCGACGTCCCGGTCCTGTCCGACAAGGTCCCGGGGCCCGAGGCGCTGCTCGGGTCCGAGCCGGACCTCGTGTACGCCGGGTGGGAGTCGAACCTCACGGCCGACGGTGCGGGCGACCGCGCGTCGCTCGCGGCGCTCGGCATCGACACGTACGTGTCCCCCGCGGCGTGCAAGGAGCCCGGCTACCAGCCGGACCCGCTGACGTTCGACGACGTGTTCGGCGAGGTCCGCGAGGTCGGCGCGGTGCTGGGCGTGCCCGACGCCGCCGAGACCGTGGTCGCGGAGCAGCAGGGCGTGCTCGACGCGATCGAGCCGGTCGACGGGACGACCGCGGTGTGGTGGTCGTCGGGCGGCGACACCCCGTACGTGGGCGCCGGGATCGGTGCGCCGCAGATGATCATGGCCGCCGCGGGCCTCACCAACGTGTTCGCGGACGTGCACGACACGTGGACGTCGGTGGGCTGGGAGCAGGTCGTGGCCGCCGACCCCGACGTGATCGTGCTGGTCGACGCCGCGTGGAACACCGCCGAGAGCAAGAAGGCCGCGCTGACCGCCAACCCGGCGACGTCGCAGCTGGACGCCGTGCGCGAGCAGCGCTACGTCGTGGTGCCGTTCGCCGCCACCGAGGCCGGCGTGCGCAACGCGCAGGCCGCCGCGGACGTCGCCGGGGCCGTGCGTGCGCTCGACGCGGACTGACGCACCGGCGGTCGCCGCGGGCGGCCGCGCGC
>JAEYNO010000223.1 GCA_023412515.1 Actinomycetes bacterium | reverse complement strand
CGCCCGGCGGTGAGCGCGTCGACGTCGGCCGACCCGCCCGCGACGACGAGCACGCGGGGGCGCCGCACCCCGCCACCGCCCGCGCGCGCCGCGACGACGAGCTCGTCGACGAGCCCGCCCACCTGGGCGGACGTCCCCGCCCCCACGACGATCCGGCCGGCGGTCGCGAACGTGCTCATCCCCCGAGGCTAGGCCCGAGCGCCCCGGCCGAGCACGACGTGACCTGCTCACCCCGCACGCCGCACGCTCGCAGCTCGCCACCTCGGGGCGCCCCACACCCTCACCTGGTCACGTCTGCGACCCACCCTCCCAACTGGTGCCCCCGAGCGACCGCAGTCGCACACCGGTCAGCCCTGTGCGACCGCGGTCGCAACTGGTCAGCCCTGAGCAACCGTCGGTCGCAAACTGGTCAGCTCTGTGACCAGTCGACACCGATCGGGTCGGCCGGCCGGGTGCCGGCCCACGCGTCGGCCGCCGAGCCACAGATGCGACGCGAGCCGACCGCTCGGTGAGGGCCCGAGACGCACACTGGTCACTCCGGGAGACCACCAGGCCCCAACCGGTCACATCTGAGACCAGTTCACGCGTGCTCGAACGACGCCGGGGGCGCCCGGCCCAGCCGGCGCGGGGGCCCGCGCGTGGGGTGTCTCGGCCCGGGCCGACGTGAACTGGTCGGTGGGGGATCACCGGGGCCGCGAACTGGTCGCTACTTCGACCAGATCACGCCCGGGTCCTCGGGTCAGGCGTGGAGGTGGGAGCGCCAGTCCGGCGGGACGCGGTCGGCCGGGCCCGGGGCGGGCTGGTCGGCGGGGTGCGCCTGCGGCGGCGTCAGGTCGGGGCCCTGGCCGTACGCACCCGCCGAGTAGTCCCACCACCAGTCCTCGCCCGGCTCGTAGCTGCGCACCAGCGGGTGCGCGGTGTCGCGCCAGTGCGCGGTGGCGTGCTGCGCGGGCGACGAGTCGCAGCAGCCGACGTGCCCGCACGCGGCGCAGCGGCGCAGGTGGAACCACCAGCCGCCCGACGCGTCGCAGTCGACGCAGCCGGGGCCGCTGGGCGGCACGGTCGGGTCGATGGCGGTCTCGCTCATGCGGTCACCTCCGGGTCGGGGCCGCGCGCCGGGGCGGCACCCGGCGCGTCCGCCGGGGCGTAGGGCAGGCGCACGACGAACCGGGTGTCCCCCGGCGTCGAGCGCACCGACAGGTCGCCGTGGTGCTTGGTCACGACGATGCGCCACGCGATGTCGAGGCCCAGGCCGGTGCCGGACCCGACGGGCTTGGTCGTGAAGAACGGCTCGAACACGCGGTCGGCGATCTCGGGCGGGATGCCGGGTCCGGTGTCGGCGACCTCGACCTCGAGCCAGTCGTCGACGCGGCGCGTCGTGAGCGTGAGGGTGCCGTGGCCGTCCATGGCCTGCGCGGCGTTGTCGATCAGGTTGGTCCACACCTGGTTGAGCTCGGCGCCGTACACGTGCACGGGCGGCAGCGTGCGGTCGTAGTCGCGCACGACGTCGACGCCGTCGAGCCGCCGCTCGAGCATCGTGAGCGTCGAGTCGAGCAGCTCGTGCACGTCGAGCGTCTGGTCGGGCGCGCGGCCGATCTGCGAGTACTGCTTGGCGGCACCGACCAGCGACGAGATGCGCGAGGTCGCGTCCTCGACATCGTTCATGAGCTGCTCGGTCTCCAGCGCGTAGGACAGCCACCGCACGGCGCCCTCGAGGATGCCGGGCGCGACCGCGTCGGCCACGCGGTCCAGCCACGGCGGGTCGAGGCGCGCCGTGACGAACGTCGGCGCGAGGTCCCAGCCGCCCGCGATGCCGTGCGCGTCGAGCCAGTCCGCGACCGCGTCCTCGGCGTCGGTGCGCTCAAGGGCCGTGGGCGGCGGCGGGGCCCCTGGCGCCCGGGACTTCGCGAGCGCCTCGACGGCCTGCTCCTGCAGGTCGACGAGCGTGCCGAGCGTCGTCGCGTCGTAGGGGCCGTCGGCGATCATCGCGAGCTTGTGCCGCATGCCCGCGACCCGCTCGCGCAGCGCCGCGGTCGCGCGGTTCGCGGCCGCCGCGGGGTTGTTGAGCTCGTGCGTCAGGCCCGCGGAGAGCGCGCCGAGCGCGAGCAGGCGCTCGCGCTGCCCCACGGCCTGCTGCGTGGTCCGCTGCCCGACGAACAGCCCCTCCAGCAGGTGCACGGCCATCGGGAACCACGACGTCATGAGCTGCGCGAAGTCCGGCGCGGGCAGCGCGTAGAACCGCGACGGCGCGAGCACCTGCATGGTCTGCGAGTAGCGCTGCGGCGTCCGGTCCCCCAGGTAGGCGGCCGTCGCACCGCCGTACACGCCGCGCTGCGACGTGCGGGACACCTCGACGTCGTCGGTGCCGACGCGCCGCGACATCGCGACCGTCCCCTCGAGCAGCACGTAGAACCAGCGCGCGGGCTCGCCCTCGGCGTACAGCGGGCCGGGATCGCGGTGCTCGACGTGCCCGTGGCGGCACAGCCAGCGCAGCTGGTCGTCGTCGAGCGCCTCGAACAGGAAGAGCGTCCGCAGCTCCTCGACGTCGCAGGGCAGGGCGCCGTCGGGCGGGGACGCGCGCAGGTCGTCGGTGGGTGCGCTCACAGCTGCTCCAGGTACCGGTGGACGAGCATGACGGCCATCGCGCCCTCGCCCACGGCGGACGCGACGCGCTTGGCGGACTCGGCGCGCACGTCGCCGGCCGCGAACACCCCCGGGACGCTGGTCTCGAGGTGGTACGGCGGGCGGTCCAGCGGCCAGCCGGCCGGGGGGCGTCCGTCGACGAGCAGGTCGGGGCCCGAGCGGACGAACCCGCGCGGGTCGCGGTCGAGCGTGCCGTCGAGCCACCCGGTGAGCGGCGCTGCGCCGATGAACACGAACAGGTAACCGGTGTCGACGGTCTGCTTGTCGCCCGTCGCGGCGTCGCGCAGCACGACCTGCTCGAGGTGCTCGTCGCCGATCGCCTCGACGACCTCGGTGCCGGTGCGCACCCGGATGCGGGGGTGCGCCTCGACCTGCTCCACGAGGTAGTGCGACATCGACGCGCGCAGGTCGCCCGCGCGCACCACGAGGGTCACGGACCGCGCGTCGCGCGCGAGGTACATCGCGGCCTGCCCTGCCGAGTTGGCGCCGCCGACGACGTACACGTCCTGGTCGCGGCAGCCGGGCGCCTCGGTGAGCGCCGAGCCGTAGAACACGCCCCGCCCGGTGAGCGTGCCGAGGCCCGGACCGGTGAGCTCGCGGTAGGACACGCCGTTGGCGAGGATCACGCAGTGCGCCGCGAGCGTGCTGCCGTCGGCGAACCGCACGGCGCGCGCCGACCCGTTGACGTCGAGCCCGCACACGTCGCGCGTCATGACGATCTCGGCGCCGAACCGCTGCGCCTGGCGCCGCGCGCGCTCGGTGAGCTGCGCGCCCGAGACCCCGTCGGGGAAGCCGAGGTAGTTCTCGATGCGCGAGCTCTGCCCGGCCTGCCCGCCGGTCGCGGTGCGCTCGACGAGCGCGGTGCGCAGGCCCTCCGACGCGCCGTACAGCGCGGCGCTCAGGCCGGCGGGCCCGCCCCCGACGACCACGAGGTCGTAGAAGTCCGCGGCGGGCCGGACCTCGAGGCCGACGCGCGCGGCGAGCGTCGCGTCGTCGGGCTCGACCAGCACGTCGCCGTCGGACGTCACGACGACCGGCAGCCGCGCGTCGTCGACGCCCGCGGCCTCGAGCAGCCGGGCACCCTCGGGCGAGTCGGACGCGAACCAGCGGTAGGGCACCTGGTTGCGGGCCAGGAACTCGCGCAGCTGCGACGACCGCGCGGACCACCGGTGCCCGACGACCTTGGGGCCGTGCACGGCCGACGGCGCCGACGCCCGCCACGCGTCGAGTTGCGCGTCGAGCACCGGGTAGAGCTTCTCGTCGGGCGGGTCCCACGGCTTGAGCAGGTAGTGGTCGAGGTCGACGACGTTGACGGCGTCGATCGCGGCGTCGGTGTCGGCGTACGCGGTGAGGAGCACGCGCCGCGCGGCGGGGAACAGGTCCATGGCCTGCTCGAGGAACTCGATGCCGCTCATGCCGGGCATGCGGTGGTCGGCGAGCAGCACGGCGACCTGCTCGCCGCGCAGCTTGAGCTCGCGGCACACGTCGAGCGCCTCGGCCCCGGACTCGGCCCGCACCACGCGGTACTGCTCGCCGTAGCGGCGGCGCAGGTCGCGCGCGACGGCGCGTGACACCGCGGCGTCGTCGTCGACCGTGACGAGGGCGGGACGTGCTGGTGCGTCTGGTGCCACACGGACCTCCGTGCCGGGCGGGATCGACGGCCACTCGACGGCCAGGTCGACGGCCACAGTGTGCGCCCGTGGGCCGCGCGTGTCACCCGGTCCGGGCGACCGACGACGCCGCGGCGCGGGCGCTCAGGCGCGGTCGTGGAGGGTGACGTGGTAGCCGTCGGGGTCCGCGAACGTGAACGTCCGGCCGAACGGGCCGTCGAACGGCGCGGTGACGATGCGGTGGCCGTCGGCCACGAGCGCGTCGTGGACGTCCTGGACGTCCGTGGCGTGCAGCCACAGGGCCACGCCGAGGCCCGGCTGGTCGACGGCGGACAGGTCGACGCCCGGCAGCACCTCGCGCAGCGCGAACGCGACGGGCGACGTGGTGAACACGACCGCGTGCGGCGGGCCGGCGGGCGAGCGGACGAGGCCGAGGTAGCGCTCGTAGAACGCGCGGGCGGCGTCGAGGTCGCTGACCTGGAGGGAGAGGAAGTCGGGGCCGGTGACGGGCACGGTGCGCTCCTGGGACGACGGGTTGTCAGTTTTCTGACACCACGACCGTATGTCAGAATGCTGACATGGGTCAAGACGGCGCCGGCATCGACCTCGACACCTCGCTCGGCTACCTGCTCAAGGAGGCGTCCAGCGCGCTCCGCACCGCGATGGACGAGGTGCTGCGCCCGCTCGGCATGAGCGTCACGCACTACGCGTGCCTCGAGCTCCTCGCCCAGCGGCCCGGCGCGTCGAGCGCCGACCTCGCGCGCGGCACCTTCGTGACGCGACAGACCATGCACGTGCTCCTCCAGTCGCTCGAGCGCGACGGCGAGGTCGCCCGGCCCGCGGCGGCGCCGACCGGGCGCGCCCTGCCCGTGCAGCTCACCGCCCTTGGCAGGCGACGGCTCGCGCTCGCGAGCGCCGCGGTCCGCTCGGTCGAGGACAGGATGCTGCGCGGGCTCGGCCCGACCGAGCGTGCGGACGCCCACCGGGCGCTGCGCGCGATGGTCCACGCGCTGCGCGACGCCCCCCGCTGACCCCTGCGGGCGGGCACGCCAGCGTTTGCGCAGCCCACCGACCTCTCCTACGTTGCGAACGGGTCAAGCCACGGCCCGTCGCACGCCCGAGAGGTCCGGCTCGATGCCCCGGCCGCGCGCCGCAGCGCCACCGCCCGACACCCGCCACGACGGCACGCCCGCACGCTGGTCGTCGCCGGGCGGGAGCGTCGTGCTGCGCCCCGGCGCGCGCCCGCGCCTCGAGGTGACGGG
>JAEYNO010000179.1 GCA_023412515.1 Actinomycetes bacterium | reverse complement strand
CCGCGGCGGCGACGGACCCCGGGGCCGACGACGCGCTGCTGCCGGCACCCACGGCGGTGCCGGACGGCGTCCCGGTGGCCGAGCTCGTCGACCTCACGCCGCCCGAGCAGGTGGCCCGTGCCGCGCTGGCCAGGGCGAAGGCCGCGGCTCGCGCGCGCGGACTGCGGCCCGGGGTGACGCCGTCGCGCCCCGTGAGCAGCGGGTCGGCGCCCGGCCCGCGCGACCCGCAGCCCCTGGCGATCTCGGCCGGGCTGCTGGCGCGGGACCTCGGCTGGGAGCCGGGGCTCGTGGTGGGCGACCTGGTGCACCGGTGGGCGCAGATCGTCGGTCCGCAGGTCGCGGACCACTGCGAGTACGTCTCGTTCGCGGCGGGGCTGCTGACGGTGCGGGCGTCGTCGACGGCGTGGGCGGCGAACCTGCGCCTGCTGGCGCCGGCGATGCTCGCGCGGTTCGACGAGGCGCTCGGCCCGGGCGTCGTGGTGCAGGTGGACGTGCTCGGTCCGGTGGGTCACGGGTTCGGGCGGGGTCCGCGGCGGGTCGCCGGGCGCGGTCCGCGTGACACCTACGGCTGACCCCGCGCCGGGACGACCGTGACACCCCTGGTGCCTCCTGCCCGGGAACGGGCGCCCGGGAGGTAGACTGGACGGGTCAACAGAGCCGCCTGCCTGCCCTCGTGAGACGAGAACTCCGCCGCCGTGGGGTGATCCGGACTCCCGACGGCTCGCAGCCGCTCACGACGCGCCTGGCGCGTACCGAGCTCTCGAGGAGAACCGCTGCCCGTGGCCGACCAGAGCACCCCTCTCGACCCGCAGGACACGACCGACGAGGGGCAGGGCAGCACCCCCGCGCCCGCGCGCCCGAGCGGCGGCGACTACGACGCCAGCGCGATCACCGTCCTCGAGGGCCTCGAGGCCGTCCGCAAGCGGCCCGGCATGTACATCGGCTCGACCGGTGCGCGCGGTCTGCACCACCTGGTGTACGAGGTCGTCGACAACTCGGTCGACGAGGCCCTGGCCGGCTACTGCGACACGATCGAGGTGACGCTGCTCGCCGACGGCGGCGTGCGCGTCACCGACAACGGCCGCGGCATCCCGGTCGCGATCCACCCCACCGAGGGGCGCCCCACGGTCGAGGTCGTCATGACGATCCTGCACGCGGGCGGCAAGTTCGGCGGCAGCGGCTACGCGGTGTCGGGCGGTCTGCACGGCGTCGGCATCTCGGTCGTCAACGCGCTGTCGACGCGCGTGCACACCGAGGTCAAGCGCGACGGCTCGACGTGGGTCATGGACTTCGCGGACGGCGGCAAGCCGGTCGGCGAGCTGCAGCAGGGCGCGGCGACGGACGAGACCGGCACGTCGCAGACGTTCTGGGCCGACCCGACGATCTTCGAGACGGTCGACTACGACTTCGAGACGCTGCGCGCGCGCTTCCAGCAGATGGCGTTCCTCAACAAGGGCCTGCGCATCACGCTCGTCGACGAGCGCCCGCAGCACACCGACACCGACGACGAGATCGCGGGCGAGCCCGCGGCCGCCGCGGAGGGCGCCGCGCCGCGCACGGTGTCGTACCGCTACGACGGCGGCCTGGTCGACTACGTCAAGCACCTCAACTCGACCAAGAAGGTCGAGGTGGTCCACCCCGACGTCATCGACTTCGAGGCCGAGGACACGGTCCGCAAGATCTCGGTGGAGATCGCGCTGCAGTGGACCACCGCGTACTCCGAGTCGGTGCACACGTACGCCAACACGATCTCGACGACCGAGGGTGGCACGCACGAGGAAGGCTTCCGCGCGGCGATGACCTCGCTCATCAACCGCTACGCGCGCGAGAAGAACATCCTCAAGGAGAAGGAGGAGAACCTCACGGGCGACGACATCCGCGAGGGGCTCACCGCCGTCATCTCCGTCAAGCTCGGCGAGCCGCAGTTCGAGGGCCAGACCAAGACGAAGCTCGGCAACACCGAGGCCAAGCGGTTCGTCCAGTCGGTCGTCAACGACCAGCTCGGCGCGTGGCTCGACGCGCACCCCTCGGAGGCGAAGGACGTCATCCGCAAGTCGATCCAGGCGGCCGCGGCGCGGCTCGCGGCCCGCAAGGCGCGTGAGGCGACCCGCCGCAAGGGCCTGCTCGACTCGCACTCGATGCCCGGCAAGCTCAAGGACTGCCAGTCCAACCGGCCGGAGGAGTGCGAGGTCTTCATCGTCGAGGGCGACTCGGCCGGCGGCTCCGCGGTGCGCGGCCGCAACCCGCGGACGCAGGCGATCATGCCGATCCGCGGGAAGATCCTCAACGTCGAGCGGGCGCGCCTCGACAAGGCGCTGAGCAACCAGGAGGTGCAGGCGCTCATCACGGCGTTCGGCACCGGCATCGGCGAGGACTTCGACGTCTCCAAGCTGCGGTACCACAAGATCGTGCTCATGGCCGACGCCGACGTCGACGGCCAGCACATCCGCACGCTGCTGCTCACGCTGCTGTTCCGGTACATGCCGGAGCTCATCACGGCCGGGCACGTGTACATGGCGCAGCCGCCGCTGTACCGCATCAAGTGGACCAACGCGGACCACGACTACGTCTACTCGGACCGCGAGCGGGACGCGTTCGTCACCGAGGGCCGCGCCAACGGCAAGCGGCTGCCCAAGGAGAACGCGATCCAGCGGTACAAGGGTCTGGGAGAGATGGACTACTCGGAGCTGTGGGAGACGACCATGTCGCCCGAGCACCGCACGCTGCTGCAGGTGACGCTCGACGAGGCCGCGGCCGCGGACGAGATCTTCTCGGTGCTCATGGGCGAGGACGTCGAGGCGCGGCGCTCGTTCATCCAGCGCAACGCCAAGGACGTCCGCTTCCTCGACATCTGACGCGGGCGCCGGTGACCCCGGCCCGCCCGCCCCCGACCTCGCGCCGACGACTGGAGTGACCCGCACGTGACCGAGACCCCCGGCGACATCGAGCACGGCCGCATCGAGCAGGTCGACCTGCAGCTCGAGATGCAGCGCTCGTACCTGGACTACGCGATGGCCGTCATCGTCGGCCGCGCGCTGCCGGACGTGCGTGACGGCCTCAAGCCCGTGCACCGCCGCGTGCTGTACGCGATGTACGACGGCGGCTACCGGCCCGACCGCCAGTTCTCCAAGTGCAGCCGCGTCGTCGGCGACGTCATGGGCAAGTACCACCCGCACGGCGACACGGCGATCTACGACGCGCTGGTGCGCCTCGTGCAGGACTGGTCGATGCGGTACCCGCTGGTCGCGGGCCAGGGCAACTTCGGCTCGCCGGGCGACGACCCGGCCGCCGCGCCGCGGTACACCGAGTGCAAGATGGCGCCGCTGGCCATGGAGATGGTCCGCGACATCGACGAGGACGCGGTCGACTTCCAGGACAACTACGACGGCCACACGCAGGAGCCCACGGTCCTGCCGTCGCGGTTCCCGAACCTGCTGGTCAACGGCTCCGCCGGCATCGCCGTCGGCATGGCCACGAACATCCCGCCGCACAACCTGCGCGAGGTCGCGGCGGGCGTGCAGTGGCACCTGGAGAACCCGGAGGCCACGAAGGAGGAGCTGCTCGAGGCGCTCATGCAGCGCATCAAGGGCCCCGACTTCCCGACGGCGGCGACGATCCTGGGCCGGCGCGGCATCGAGGACGCGTACCGCACGGGCCGCGGCTCGATCACGATGCGCGCGGTCGTCGAGGTCGAGGAGATCCAGGGCCGGCAGTGCCTCGTGGTCACCGAGCTGCCGTACCAGGTGAACCCCGACACGCTCGCCAAGAAGATCGCGGACCTCGTCCGCGAGGGGCGCGTGCAGGGCATCGCCGACATCCGCGACGAGACGTCGGGCCGCACGGGCCAGCGCCTCGTGATCGTGCTCAAGCGCGACGCGGTCGCGAAGGTCGTGCTCAACAACCTGTACAAGCACACCCAGCTGCAGGACACGTTCGGCGCGAACATGCTCGCGCTGGTCGACGGCGTGCCGCGCACGCTGAGCCTCGACGCGTTCGTGCGCCACTGGACGTCGCACCAGATCGACGTCATCCAGCGCCGCACGCGGTACCGCCTGGCGCAGGCCGAGGCGCGCATCCACATCTACCGCGGGTACCTCAAGGCGCTCGACGCGCTCGACGAGGTCATCGCGCTGATCCGCCGCTCCCCCGACGCCGAGGTCGCGCGCACGGGCCTCATGGAGCTCCTCGGCATCGACGAGGAGCAGGCGCAGGCGATCCTCAACCTGCAGCTGCGCCGCCTGGCCGCGCTGCAGCGCCAGGAGATCCTCGAGGAGCACGCCAAGCTGCAGGCGATCATCACCGAGCTCAACGAGATCCTCGGCTCGCCCGAGCGGCAGCGCACGATCGTGTCGGAGGAGCTCGCGACGATCGTCGACAAGTACGGCGACGAGCGACGCACGCACATCCTGCCGTTCGACGGCGAGGTCTCGATCGAGGACCTCATCGCCGAGGAGGACGTGGTGGTCACGATCACGCGCGGCGGCTACGCCAAGCGCACGCGCGTCGACGCGTACCGCGCGCAGCGCCGCGGCGGCAAGGGCGTGCGCGGCGCGCAGCTGCGCGAGGACGACATCGTCGACCACTTCTTCGTCACGACGACGCACCACTGGCTGCTGTTCTTCACGAACCTCGGCCGCGTGTACCGCGCGAAGGCGTACGAGCTGCCCGAGGGCGGTCGTGACGCCAAGGGTCAGCACGTCGCGAACCTGCTGGCGTTCCAGCCCGACGAGAAGATCGCGCAGGTCCTCGCGCTGCGTGACTACGAGCAGGCCGAGTACCTGGTCCTGGCGACCAAGCGCGGTCTGGTGAAGAAGACCCGCCTGGCGGACTACGACTCGAACCGGTCCGGCGGCGTCATCGCGATCAACCTGCGCGAGGACGACGAGGGCCGGCCCGACGAGCTCGTCTCGGCGCGGATCGTCGATCCCGACCAGGACATGATCCTGGTCTCGCGGCAGGGCCAGTCGATCCGCTTCACCGCGGACGACGAGCAGCTGCGGCCGATGGGCCGTGCGACCTCCGGTGTCACGGGCATGAAGTTCCGCGGCGACGACGAGCTGCTCGCCGCGGACGTCGTGCGCGAGGACGCGTTCCTGTTCACCGTCACGGAGGGCGGCATCGCCAAGCGCACCGCCCTGTCGGTCGAGAACTACCGCCAGCAGGGCCGCAACGGCTACGGCATCCGCGTCGCGAACCTGCCGGAGCAGAACGGTGACCTGGTGGGCGCGCTCGTCGTCGACGAGAACGACGAGGTCCTGGTGATCATGGAGCGCGGCAAGGTCGTGCGTTCCGCGGTCGACGAGGTGCACGCGACCGGCCGCACCACGCAGGGTGTGATCTTCGCGAAGCCCGACTCGGGTGACCGGATCATCGCGGTCGCGCGCAACACCGAGCGCCCCGAATCGGACGATGCCGGTACCGTGGGCGGCGACAGTGACGCGCCGAGCGTCGAGAACAGCCCCGGCTCGGCGGCCGAGACGAGCGCAGAGCGCGCCACCGAGACGCCCGCGGAGGACGCATGACGGACCCGGCTCCCCCTTCGATCCCGCCGAAGAACCGGCCGACTCCGAAGTCCGCGTCCTCGGCGCGCACCGCGACGACGCCGGCCGGTCGGGACTCGAGCGGGTCGGGTCAGGGCACGGCGTCCGCGCCGAAGCCCGTCGGCTCGGGCGCGGGTCCGTCCGCCGCGACGGCCTCCGCGGCCCCGGCGACGGTCTCGGCCTCGTCGTCCGGCAAGCCCACGGTCGCCGTCGACGAGAAGTCGACGCCCGACGAGCGGTCGTCGACCACCGCGCAGCACGACCCGCCCACTCCGCTCATGGCGGCGGTGGACAAGACCACCGCCTGGTTCAAGAAGGCGGCCGGAGCCACGAGCACCGCGATCTCCACGGCCACCCGGCCCCGGAACGAGGACACCGCCATGACCACCACTCCCACGGCGCCCCCCGCGTCCGCGGGCGCGACCGGCACCAACCCGCCGTCGGTCCCTCCGCGCACCTCCACCACGTCGCAGCCCGCCTCCGGCACCTCGGGCGCGCGTCCGCAGACCGGTCGCATCCCGACGGTCGCGTCGTCGGGCGGCCCGCGCCGTGTGCGGCTCGCGATCTCGCGCATCGACCCGTGGTCGGTGATGAAGCTGTCGTTCCTGCTGTCGGTGGCGTTCGGCATCCTTCTCGTCGTCGCGGTCGGCGTGGTCTGGTACACGCTCAACGGCCTGCACGTGTTCACGAACATCGACGACCTGGTCACCCAGGTCACCGGTACCGAGGGCAACATCGACATCCTGCAGTACGTCGAGTTCAAGCGCGTGATCTCCGGTGCGACGCTCATCGCGGTCGTCGATGTGTTCTTGCTGACGGCGCTCGCGACCATCGCGGCGTTCCTCTACAACATCGTCGCGGCCCTCGTCGGCGGGCTGCACGTGACCATGACGGACGAGTGATCGTCGCTCCCTGACAGCGGGACCACCTCGCGTGCTCCGCCGGTTTGGGCGGCGGGCACGCGCTGAGGTAGTCTCGTCCGGCGCGCTGCGGCTGCAGCGGTGCACGGGCCTATAGCTCAGACGGTTAGAGCGCTTCCCTGATAAGGAAGAGGTCACAGGTTCAAGTCCTGTTAGGCCCACTCCCGACCTTGTGGGGGACCCATGAAGAAGCTTCTGCTCCTGGTGGCCCTGGCCGCCGTCGGCTACGTCGTCTACCAGAAGGTCACGCAGGACCGCGACGAGCGGGACCTGTGGGCCGAGGTCACCGACACCTTCGAGTGATCCCCGCCTGATCGCCGCACCCCCGGGACGCGGCGTGCGGCTCCCGGGGCCATGGCGCAATTGGTAGCGCACCTGCTTTGCAAGCAGGGGGTTA
>JAEYNO010000171.1 GCA_023412515.1 Actinomycetes bacterium | reverse complement strand
GCGTGGGCCGGTGCGCTCGACGCCGGGCGCACCGCCGCGGCGGCGACAGCCGACCTGCGCCCGCAGGTCGGGCGCGCGCGGCCGCTGGCCGAGCGCAGCCTCGGCACGCCCGACCCGGGAGCGGTGTCGCTCGTCGCGGTGCTCGCCGCGGCAGCGGGCCGGGACCCGCACGAGGGGGTCGCGGCCGACGTGCTGCCGGCGGCCCCGGCGCACGACGACGGAGCCGGTGCGACCGGCGGGACCGACACCCACGAGGGGGAGCAGCGATGAGCGTGGCGAGGATCGTGGTCGGCGCCGACGAGGCGGGACTGGCGTACAAGGACGTCCTGGCGGACCTGCTGCGCGCGGATCCGCGCGTCGAGGTCGTCGAGGACGTCGGCGTGCACGCGGACGACGACGGCACGGCGTACCCGCACGTCGCGGTGGCCGCCGCGCGCCGCGTCGCCGAGGGTGCCGCGGACCGCGCGCTGCTGGTGTGCGGCACGGGCCTGGGCATGGCGATCGCCGCGAACAAGGTGCCGGGCGTGCGGGCCGTGACGGCGCACGACGCCTTCTCGGTCGAGCGGTCGGTGCTGTCGAACGACGCGCAGGTGCTGTGCCTGGGCCAGCGCGTCATCGGCGTCGAGCTCGCCAAGCTGCTCGTGCGGCAGTGGCTCGACCTCGAGTTCGACCCGTCGTCCGCGTCGGCCGCGAAGGTCGACGCGATCCGCGGGTACGAGGCCGGCGCGACCGACGGCGGGGAGGCCGCCGGCTCCTGCTGACCCGCCCGGGCCCGGTGGTCCGCCGCCACCGGGCCCGGGTGCGGGGGCGCCTGCCGGTGCGGTGGCGGCGAGGGCGCCCCGCCCGCCGAGTCGCACACCCTGGCCCCGAGCGCGGTACTCGTTCGTCGAGCGCGGTACGAACGAGTACCGCGCTCGCCGGCGTTCTGCCGCGCTCGGCACACCATGACGTGCTCGGCAGGTCTCTGCCGCATGGTGCTGGTGCGTGCGGCAGCCCGACCGCCGAGCGGGGCACTCGCCGTCGAGTGCGGTACGACGGCCAGTCGCAGCACCCCGGCTCCCGAGTGCGGTACTCGTTCATCGAGCGCGGTACCAACGAGTGCCGCGCTCGGCGGCGTTCTGCCGCGCTCGGCGGGGGACTCGGTGGTGAGGTGGCCCACCGGGGCGGCCGTCGCACGGCGGCGCGTGCGAGCATGGCGACGGGCCCGCCGCGGGTGGCGGGCCCCCGGACGAGCGGCGCCGTACCCGGAGAGCGACAAGACGGCAGCCACGGGAGCACCCATGTCCGCCACGTCCCTCGCCTGGCTCGTCCTCGTCGTGTCCGGCGTCCTCGAGGCCGTCTGGGCCTCGGCCCTCGGCCGCGCGGAGGGGTTCACCCGCCTCGGGCCGTCGGTGCTGTTCTTCGTCGCGCTGGCCGCGTCGATGGCCGGCCTCGCGTTCGCGATGCGCACGCTGCCCACCGGTACGTCCTACGCCGTGTGGGTCGGCATCGGTGCGACGCTCACCGTCACGTGGGCCATGCTCACCGGTGCCGAGCCGGCGAGCCTCGTCAAGGTGCTGCTGATCCTCGGCATCGTCGGCTGCGTCGTCGGCCTCAAGCTCACCCACTGACACCCACCGCCGACCCCGTGATCGGTCGCTCGGTGGGTGCGCGTCCCGCGACTGATGACGGGTTCGGCGACCCGGGCGGGCGGCGGCCACGAGCGGCGCCGGGCACGTGGGCGCGGGTCGGGCGCGTCCGCGCGCGTCATGCGGCGGTGGTGGCCGCCGGGGCGAACTGGGTGCGGTACAGGTCGGCGTAGAGCCCGTCGCGGGCCAGCAGCTCGGTGTGCGTGCCGTGCTCGACGACCCTGCCGGCGTCGACGACGACGATGAGGTCGGCCTGCCGGACGGTCGACAGCCGGTGCGCGATGACGAGCGACGTGCGCCCGACGAGCGCCTGGTCCAGCGCGGCCTGCACGGCGGCCTCGGACTCGGAGTCGAGGTGCGCGGTGGCCTCGTCGAGCACGACGACGTCGGGGGCCTTGAGCAGCAGCCGCGCGATCGCGAGCCGCTGCCGCTCGCCGCCGGACAGCCGGTACCCGCGGTCGCCGACGACCGTGTCGAGGCCGTCGGGCAGCGACGCGACGAGGTCCCACACGTGGGCGCCGCGCAGCGCGAGCTCGAGCTCGTCGTCGGTCGCGTCGGGGCGAGCGAAGCGCAGGTTGCCCGCGATGGTGTCGTGGAACAGGTGGGCCTCCTGGCTGACGACGCCCACGGTGTCGCGCAGCGACGCGGCCGTGACCTCGCGCAGGTCCTGCCCGGCGATGCGCACGGCGCCGCGCGTGGGGTCGTACATGCGCGTGACGAGCTGCGAGACGGTCGTCTTCCCGGCGCCGGACGGGCCGACGAGCGCGACCATCGACCCGGCGGGCACGTGGAACGCGACGTCGTGCAGCGTGTCGCCCGTGAGGTCGGGGCGCAGGGCCGCGACGGACTCGAGCGAGGCCAGCGAGACCTCGTCGGCCGACGGGTAGCGGAAGCCCACGTGGTCGAGCTCGAGGTCCGCGCCGCGGGCCGCGACGGCCGCGCGCAGGTCCGACGCGTCGGGCTTCTCGGCGACCGTGGGCTCGAGGTCGAGGACCTCGAGGACCCGCTCGAACGACACGAGCGCGGTCATGACGTCGACCTGGACGTTCGACATCGCGGTGAGGGGCCCGTAGAGGCGCCCGAGGTAAGCGGCGAGCGCGACGACGACGCCGACGGTGAGCTGGCCGCGGATCGCCAGGACGCCGCCGAGCCCGTAGACGACGGCGGTCGCGACGGCCGCGACGGTGGTGAGCCCGACGCGGAACCACGTCGAGTACAGCGCGCGCTTGACGCCGATGTCGCGCACGCGCGCGGTCTGCTCGGCGTACGCGGCGGACTCGCGCGCGGGGTCGCCGAACACCTTGACGAGGTGCGCGCCGGCGACGTTGAAGCGTTCGGTCATGGTCTGCGACGCGTCGGCGTTGAGCTCGTAGGACTCGCGCGTGATGGCGGCGATGCGGCGCCCGAACCAGCGTGCGGGCAGCACGAAGACGGGCAGCAGGACGAGCGAGAGCAGCGTGAGCTGCCACGACATCGACAGCATCGCGGCGAGCACGAACACGACGGTCAGCGAGTTGCTGACGACGTTGGACAGCGTCGAGGTGAACGCCTGCTGGGCACCGAGCACGTCGCCGTTCAGGCGTTGGACGAGCGCGCCGGTGCGGGCGCGGCTGAAGAACGCGAGCGGCATGCGCTGCACGTGGTCGAACACGGCCGTGCGCAGGTCGTGGATGAGGCCTTCGCCGATGCGCGCGGACACCCACCGCTCGCCGACGCCGAGCGCGGCGGACACGACGGCCAGCAGCGCGACGGCTGCGGCGATGCCGACGACGACGCGGGTGTCGCCCGCGGTGATGCCGTCGTCGATGAGGCGCTGGAACAGCCAGGGGGTGAGCGCGCCGGCGGCGGCGCCGAGCGCGATGAGGACGAGGAACACCGCGAGCTGGGCGCGGTAGGGCCGGCCGAAGGCGAGGATGCGGCGCAGCGTGCCGGGGGCGAGGCGCTGCCGGGCGACGCCGCGGTCGCGGCTGAAGCCGCGCAGCCCGGGCGGGCCGGGGACGGGTCCGGGGTGGGTCACGGGACCTCCTGGGGGTGGAGGGGAGCGGGGGCGAGCCCGCAAGATGCTGAGGTTACCTCACCAATAAGCGCACGGCCCGGCGAGGTATTCCGCGACCCCGCCGGGCGCCGACGCCCACGGATGTCCACGGCCCGCGTCGCACGGGGGCGGTCCGGGCCGCCCCGGTAGCCTCGGCGCGTGCGACCCGACGAGCACCCCGACGCCCACGGGCGCACGCCCGACGGTCGCGGCGCGTGCGATCCCGGCCGCGACCCCGCGCGCGCGGTGCAGCCCTCGGAGGAGCTCCTCGAGCTGCTGCACGACGTGCTGCGCAACGCGCGCCGGGACGCGTCCGAGCGCCTGGGGAACGCGATCACGCCCGGCCAGCTGCGCCTGCTGCGCACGCTCGACCGCATGGGCCGCCCGCGCCGCCTGGGCGAGCTGGCCGAGGCGCTCGACGTCGCACCCCGCTCGGTGACCTCGAAGGTCGACCAGGCCGCGGCCGACGGCTGGGTGCGCCGCGTGCCCGACCCCGACGACCGACGCGCGACGCTCGTCGAGCTGACCGACGACGGGCGGGAGCGCCTCGAAGCCGTCGCGAGCAGCCGCGAGGCGGGGGTGCGCGCGCGCCTCGACGCGCTCGACGACGACGAGC
>JAEYNO010000136.1 GCA_023412515.1 Actinomycetes bacterium | reverse complement strand
GTCGTAGCCCGCCGCGGCCGCGGCGGGGATGCCGATACGCGGCTCGACGACGACGCGTGCCCCGTGCTCGTGCGCGACCCGCGCGCTCGCGTCGCTCGACGCGTTGTCGACCACGACCACCTCGTCCGGCGGGCGGGTCTGCGCGGCGAGCAGGCGCAGGCACGCGTCGAGGTGCGCGGCGTCGTCCCGCACGGGCACGACGACCGACACGACCGGACGGCGCGTCGGGCGCGTCGACGGCGCGGGCGACGGGCGCACGTCCGTCACCCCGTGGCCGTCACGTTGTCGTACGCGCGCTGCGCGGCGTGCTGCGCGTCGGCCAGCGCCTCCTCGACCGTCGCGTCGCCCAGCAGCGCGGACGTCACGGCGTTGTCGAGCGCGTTGCCGATCTCCTGGCCCGCGGGCGACGCACCGTACGTGCGGCCGTAGTCGAGGACGTCGTAGTACGTCGCGATCACCTGGTCGAAGCCCGCGTCGCCGGTCTCGACCACCCACTGCTCCCGGATCGCCTGGTCCGCCTCCGGCGAGCCCGTGAAGAGGCCCGTGTTGATGCCGCCGTCGGCCTCGCGCGTCGCGGCGCGGGCCTCCCCCGCGGCCTGCCACGCGTCGAGCTCGGTGAGCGCGAGCATCCACGCGCACGCGGCGTCGGGGTGGCGTGCGCCCGCGGGCACGACGAACGCGGTGCCGCCGGCCACCGAGAACGGCTGGCCGTCGGCGTCGCGGAACGGCACCGCGCGCAGCGCCACCTGGTCGGTGTACGCGGAGAGCACGTTCGGGTACCACTGCGCGTTGACCTGTGCCGCGACCTGGTCGGTGACGTACTGGTTGGCGTCGCCGAACGTGTCGAACGCGTCGGTGAACGACTTCACCGCCGCGTAGCCGCCCTGCGCGTCGGTGAGGCGCTTGAGCAGCTCGACGCCCGCGACGTTCGCGGGGTCGTCGAGCGTCGGGCGGCCCTCGTCGTCGGTGAGCCGTCCGCCCATGCCGAGCACCCACAGCCCGGCCTGACCCGTGGCGACCGGGTCGAACCCGAGCCGGGTCGGCGTGCCACCGGACTCGGTGTACGTCGCGGCCACGGCGTCGAGCAGCACGTCGGGGCGCGAGGTGTCGATCCGGTCGTCGCTCACGCCCGCAGCCTCGAGCACGCGGGTGTTCAGCAGGATCGCGGGCGGCTGGTAGAACTGCGGCACCGCCCACAGCTGGTCGTCCCAGCGCACGTCGTCGACGACGAACTCGTAGAACCGCTCGTCCGGGTCGACGTCGTGCGCCGCGTAGCACGCGTCGAGCGGCTGGATCAGGCCCTGCGCGGCATAAGTCGGCACGAACCGGCGGTCCATCTGCACGACGTCGGGCACCTGCCCGCCCGCGACGCGCGTCGTGAACTTCTGCGCGTCGAACGCCGTCTGGTCGAGCGTGACGTCGACGTCGGGGAGCCGGTCGGCCGCGTACGCGAGGCGCGCCTCGCCGACGTCGTCCGCGTTGTCGAACGCCCACGCCGTGAGCTCGCCCGTCGGCGCGGTGGTGAAGTCGGTGGGCGCGTCGCCGCCCGCGGCGGTGCCGCCGCCCGGGCCGCAGGCCGCGAGCGCGGCGGTCGCGGTGACGAGCGCGAGGCCGCCGGCGAGCACCGGGCGGCGGGTGGTGGGTCGTGCGTGCGTCATGGGGGTCATCCCTTGCGTCCGGTGGTCGCGATGCCGTCGACGAAGTAGCGCTGCCCGACCGCGAACAGCGCGAGCATGGGCAGCGTGACGAGCAGCGACGCGACCATCACGTACTGGTAGTCGCCCTGGCCGCCGGCGGTCGGGCTGTAGCGGGTCATCGCGTACGCGATGCCCAGCGGTGCGGTGAACTGCTCGACGCTGCCCGCGTTGAGGTAGATCAGCGCCGACTGGAGGTTGTTCCACGAGGCCTGGAACTCGAAGAGCAGCACGACGACGAACGACGGCACCGACAGCGGCATCGCGATCGCCCAGAACTGCCGCAGGTAGCCGGCACCGTCGATGCGCGCGGCCTCGAAGACCTCGCGCGGCAGCCCGAGCAGGAACTGCCGCTGCAGGAAGATGTAGAACGCCGAGCCGAACAGGTTGGCGCCCCACAGCGGGACCCACGTGCCGAGCAGGCCGGTCTGCTGCCACACGAGGTAGACGGGGATCATCGTCACGGCGCCGGGCAGCATCATCGAGCCCAGCACGAGCCCGAACAGCAGCCCGCGGCCCGGGAACCGGAACCACGCGAACCCGAACGCGACGAGCGAGCTCGACACCGCGACGGTCACGGCCGCGAGCACCGCGATCGCGACGGAGTTCGTCAGCCAACTGAGCAGCGGCAGCTCGTGCCAGACCGTGACCCAGTTGTCCCAGCGCGCGGGCGACGGCACGAGCGAGTTGTCGAACACCTGCCCGCGGCCCTTGAGGCTCGCGGCCACGAGCCACGCCAGCGGGTAGAGGAACAGCGCCGTGAACCCGAGCAGCGCGGCCCAGCGCAGCACGCGTGCGACGCGGCCGAACCGCCCGCGCCGCCAGACCGGGTCGGGCTCGTCGCCGCCGCGTGGGCGGCGCGGCGCGACGGGCACCTGCGCGGGGCCGCCGAGGGGGGTCGTCGTGGCGGCCATCAGCGGTCCGCCTCGTAGTAGACGAACCGGTTGCCGAACCGCACCTGCACCAGCGTCACGACCAGCACGATGACGAACAGCAGCCACGCCATCGCCGCGGCGAACCCGAAGTTGAACTGCCGGAACGCCTGCTGGAACAGGTAGATCGCGTAGAACAGCGACGCGTTGGGGGCGCTGGACCCCTGGTCGCGCCAGAACAGCAGGTACGCGGAGTCGAAGACCTGGAACGCCGCGATCGTCAGGACGATCGTGTTGAAGAAGATCGCGCCGGAGATCATCGGGACCGTGATGTGCCGGAACAGGCGCCACGGGCCGGCGCCGTCGAGCGTCGCGACCTCGTACAGCTCGCGCGGCACGCCCTTGAGGGCGGCGAGGAAGATCACCATCGTGCCGCTGACCGCCCACAGGGACATGAGGACGATCGACGGCTTGATCCAGTCCGGGTCGACGAGCCACTGCGGCCCGCTGACGCCGATGCTGCGCAGCGCGCGGTTCACGGCGCCGCTCGAGCCGTTCAGCAGCAGGAAGAAGATCGCGGCCGTCGCGACCGCGGGCGTCATCTTGGGCAGGTAGAACGCCGTGCGGAAGAAGCCCGCACCGCGGCCCACGCGGTCGAGCAGCATCGCCAGCAGCAGCGCGAACGCGATCTCCAGCGGCACCGCGAGCACCGCGTAGAACAGCGTGTTGCCCAGGGCGGTCGCGACGCGCGGGTCGTCGAGCAGCTCGCGGTAGTTGGCCAGGCCGATCGGGGTCGCGGTGCCGGTCGCGAGGTTGTAGCGCGTGAACGAGATGCCCAGGCTCCAGACCATCGCGCCGGCCGTGAAGACGAGGAAGCCGACGAGCCAGGGCGAGATGAACAGGTACCCGGCGACGGCCTCGCGGTCGAGCCGACGCCGCCGTCGCGGGACCGCGCCGACCGCTGCCGACGCGACGACCGAGGTGCCGGCCTGCGACATGGCGACTCCGTCCGCCGGTCCCGGGGCGCACCGCCGGGACCCCCGCGACCCCGCCCGACTCTGGAGCGTTCCGCAGGACTGCACGGACCGTAGGCACGTTTCGGGCGGTCCGCGACTTCTCGGGCACGAACCGTCCGGGACCGCCGCGCCTGCCGGCGTCAGGACGCGCGGAGCCGCAGGTCGGCGTGCCCGAGCGTCGGTGGCAGCGGGTCGTCGGCCAGGCCCGGGTGCGTGCCGGGCGACCAGCGGACGTCGCGCACGAGGTCGGACAGCAGCGTCGCGGCGGTCAGCAGCACGACGTCCTCGCCGGGGCACACCACCGGACCCGCGCTGAACGGCACGACGCACGCGTCGTCGCCCGTCCACCGCGTGCGGTCCCACGCGCCCGGCGTGAAGGCGTCGGCCAGCGGCCTGCGGTCGGGGTCGCGGTGGAACCACGCGCTGACGAGCGCGACGCCGTGGCCGGCGGGCAGCTCGACGTCGCCCCACCGGGTCGGGGCGGTGCTCTCGCGGAGCACGACGAGCGTCGTGGGCCAGAGGCGGACGCTCTCGAGGACGACGGCGCGCGCGAGCGGCAGCACCTGCGGCCCGTCCGCAGCCTCGGCCCGCAGGGCGTCCTGGAGGCCCGGGCGCGCGGCGACGACCGCGAGCGCGCGCCACAGCGCGATGCGTGCGGCGTCGAACGCGAACAGCCAGTGCGGCACCTGGGTCGCGGCGAGCGGGGGCGACCCGCCGCGC
>JAEYNO010000123.1 GCA_023412515.1 Actinomycetes bacterium | reverse complement strand
CGTCCTGACAGACCGTCGTCGGTCCCGACGCCGGGTCGCCGACGGGGCCGACGACGAACGCCGCGCCGCTCACCGGGAGGTGAGGGGCGCGGCGTCCGGAGGAGGGATCGTCAGCGGTCGGAGACGGCGACGTAGTCGCGCTCGGTCTCGCCGACGTAGACCTGGCGCGGGCGGCCGATCTTGGTCTGCGGGTCCTTCATCATCTCGCGCCACTGCGCGATCCAGCCGGGCATGCGGCCCAGCGCGAAGAGCGGCGTGAACATGGCGGGCGAGAAGCCCATGGCCTTGTAGATGAGGCCCGTGTAGAAGTCCACGTTGGGGTAGAGCTTGCGCTCGATGAAGTAGTCGTCGTTGAGCGCGATCTCCTCGAGGCCCATGGCGATGTCGAGGAGCTGGTCCTTCTTGCCGAGGGTGGAGAGCACGGCGTCGGCCGACTTCTTGACGATCGCCGCGCGCGGGTCGTAGTTCTTGTAGACCCGGTGGCCGAAGCCCATGAGGCGGACGCCGTCCTCCTTGTTCTTCACGCGGCGCATGAAGTCGGTGGCGTCGCCGCCGTTCGCCTTGATCTGGTCGAGCATGCGCAGCACGGCCTCGTTCGCGCCGCCGTGCAGCGGGCCCGAGAGCGCGTTGATGCCGGCCGCGACCGACGCGTACACGTTGGCGTGGCTCGATCCGACGATGCGGACGGTCGACGTCGAGCAGTTCTGCTCGTGGTCGGCGTGCAGGATGAGCAGCTTGTCGAGCGCGTTCACGACGACCGGGTCCGGGTCCCACTGCTGGTACGGCACGGCGAACGTCATGCGCAGGAAGTCCTCGACGTACCCGCGCGAGTAGTCGGGGTAGAGCAGCGGCTCGCCCTTGGCGGTGCGGTGCACGTAGGACGTGATCGTGCGCGTCTTGGCCAGGATGAGGACCGTCGCGAGCTCGACGGTCTCGGGGTCGAACGGGTCGAGCGACTCGGGGTAGAACGTCGACAGCGCGTTGAGCGCCGACGCCATGACCGTCATCGGGTGCGCACCGCGCGGGAACGACCCGAGGAACGTGCGGAAGTCCTCGTGCACGAGCGTGTGCCGGTTGACGCGCTCCTCGAACGAGCTCAGCGCGTCGGGCGTCGGCAGCTCGCCGTTGATGAGCAGGTACGCGACCTCGAGGAACGACGAGTGCTCGGCCAGCTGCTCGATCGGGTAGCCGCGGTAGCGCAGGATGCCCGCGTCGCCGTCGATGTAGGTGATCTGCGACTCGCACGACGCGGTGTTCATGAACCCGGGGTCCACGGTGACCATGCCGGTGTCGCGCAGCAGCGACGACACGACGATGCCGTCGTTGCCCTCGGTCGCGGGGACCACGGGCAGGTCGTGGGCCTCCCCGCCGACCACGAGCTGGACGGGGGCCTGCACCGGTGCGGTGACGACGTCCGACATGGTGTTCCTTCCTGCGCCGACGAGCGTGCGACCGGCCCCGGCGGGTACGCCGCGACCATCTTCGGTGGCCGGCGCGCGGTGGTGACCCTCGTCGGCCCGCAGTGACGGTACCTGCGAATCCGACGTCCTGACGACCGTGCGAACGGACCTTGGTCCGTATGTGACACGCCTCACAGGGGGTAGGGCGTGCGACGACGTCCGGCACCCGGGCGGCGCGCGACCCGCGCGCTCAGGCGCCCGACAGCCGGGCCGCCGCCTGCGCGACGCGCTCGTCGGACGCCGTCAGCGCGACCCGCACGTGCCCCGCGGCGGCCGCGCCGTAGAACGCGCCCGGCGCCACCAGCACGCCCAGCGACGCGAGGTCGCGCACCGTCGTCCACGAGTCCTGGAACCCGCCGTCCGGCCGCGCCCACAGGTACAGCCCCGCGTGCGAGCGGTCGACGACGTACCCCGCGGCCTCGAGACCGGCCCGCAGGGCCCCGCGCCGACGCCGGTAGCGCTCGCGCTGCTCCGCGACGTGCGCGTCGTCCCCGAGCGCGACCGTCATCGCCGCCTGCACGGGGGTCGGCACGATCATCCCGGCGTGCTTGCGCGTCTCGAGCAGACCCGCGACCAGCGCGCCGTCGCCCGCGACGAACGCGGCGCGGTAGCCCGCGAGGTTCGACTGCTTCGACAGCGAGTACACCGCGAGCAGGCCCGCGACGTCGCCGCCCGTGACCCGCGGGTCCAGCACGCTCGGCACGCCGTCGGTCGCCCACGGCGCGTCCCACGCGAGCTCGGCGTAGCACTCGTCCGACGCCACGACCACGGGTCGACCCGTGCGCGCCTGCGCGGCCCGCGCCGCGTCCACCACGGCCCGCAGCTGCGCGACGTCCAGCACCGACCCGTCCGGGTTGCCGGGCGAGTTCAGCCACACCAGGCGCACGTCGTCGCGCTGCGCGAGCACGTCCGCCGGGTCCTCGACCGGCACGGGCGTCGCGCCCGCCAGCCGCGCACCGACGTCGTACGTCGGGTACGCCGTGGCGGGGTGCAGCACGACGTCGCCGGCGCCCAGGCCCAGCAGCGACGGCAGCAGCGCGACGAGCTCCTTCGAGCCCACCGTCGGCAGCACCGCGTCCGGGTCCAGGCCCGGGACGCCGCGCCGGCGCGCGAACCAGTCGACGACGGCCTCGCGCAGCGCACGCGTGCCGTGCGTCGTCGGGTACCCCGGGGCGTCGGCGGCCGCGGCGAGCGCGTCCCGCACGACCGCGGGCGTCGGGTCGACGGGTGTGCCGACCGACAGGTCGACGATGCCGTCGGGGTGCGCGCGGGCCAGCTCGGCCAGCGGCGCGAGCGAGTCCCACGGGAAGTCCGGCAGAGCCCCGGTCAGCAGTCCCACGAGCGCGTCGCCGGGGGCGTCAGTCGCCGTGCACGCGCAGCGGCAGCGTGGCGATGATCGGGTGGTCGTGCGCGATCTCCCCCATCTTCGCGGCGCCGCCGGGCGAGCCGATCTCGTCGAAGAAGTGCACGTTGGCCTCGTAGTACGACGACCACTGCTCGGGGACGTCGTCCTCGTAGTAGATGGCCTCGACCGGGCACACCGGCTCGCAGGCGCCGCAGTCCACGCACTCGTCGGGGTGGATGTACAGCGAGCGCTTGCCCTCGTAGATGCAGTCGACCGGACACTCCTCGATGCACGCCTTGTCCTTGACGTCCACGCAGGGTTCGGCGATCACATACGTCACGGCGGGTCCTCCACGGGTGCAGCGGTCGACCTAGTATCCCCCACGTGACCGTCCCGACGAGCCCCCGTCCAACCCCCGACACACGGTGCACGACGTGAGCCGCGCCACGTGGCGGGACTGGACCCCCGGGACGCGCGTCGTCGTGCGCCGCCTGCGGGACGGCCTGCCGCCCGGTGCACCGACCGGGACCCTGCACGGCGGCGAGCCGCCGTTCACCGACGTGCTCGGCGACGTGCTCGCGGTGGACGACGCCGGGCTCACGGTGCGCACCCGCCGCGGCGACGTCCGCGTGCCCGCGGCGGCGGTCGTGCGCGCCAAGACCGTGCC
>JAEYNO010000092.1 GCA_023412515.1 Actinomycetes bacterium | reverse complement strand
GCCGTCGGGGGCCCGCAGCCGCGGGCGGACCGGTGCCGGTCGGGCGGTCCCGGAGATCCGGGACGCGTCGCTCGCGACGTGCTCGACCAGGCGCGCGAGCAGGCCGGTCGGGGTGTCGAGGCCGGGGGCGACGGGGCCTGCGGGGTGGCCGTCGACGTCCGGCCACCCCGTCGCGCGCAGCAGCGCGAGACGCCGCGCGAGGACGTGCCACCAGGCCTGCCAGACGGGCGCGATCGTGCCGACCCGTTCGGAGCGCGCGACGGCGAGGCTCTCGTGCGCGGCCGCGAGCCGGCCGGCCTCGAGGTGGAGCCACGCCGCGACGCACCCGGCGAGCCGGGCCTCGGCGGGCAGGCCGAGCTCGTGGGTGCGCTGCCGGGTGCGTTCGGCGAGGCCGTCGGCGAGGTCCGGCCGGCCGGACCACGCGAGCAGCAGCGGGCGCACCAGCAGCAGCAGCGAGGTCCCGTCGGCCGTCCCGAGGTCCTCGAGCGTGGGGCGCAGCAGCGCGACGACGTCGTGCGTGCCGGTGAGGTGCGCGTGCGCGGCGGCCGCCGTCGCGACGAGCGCGTCGCCGCCGGGCGCGTCGACCGTGGCGGGCGGCGGGACGTCGTCGAGCACCCAGTCCAGGAGCGCGACGGCGGCGCTCGCGCGCGGACCGGCCACGGGGTCGTCGCGCCACCGCTCGAGCCGGTCGCGTGCCGCGTTGGTGCTGCCGGTCAGCAGCAGCCCGCGCGCGAGGTGGAACGTCCACCCCGCCGCGTCAGGGCCGTCGCCGTCGGCGATCGCCGACCGCAGGTACACGGCACCCGCGGCCGGTGCGGCGCGCCCCTTGAGCACCCCGAGGCGGCCGAGCGCGGACCGGCGTTCGGCGGGCGGCAGGTCCTCGAGGCAGAGGCGCTCGAGGAACCGGACCGCGGCGGCGTGGTCGTCGCGCCGCAGCGCGGCCTCGACGGCCCGCCGCAGCAGGGTGAGCTCCCACTCGGCCCCCGCCGGTCGCGTGTGGACGAGGTGGGAGGCCACGACCTCGGAGTCGAAGCCCCGCTCGCGCAGCGCCGTCGCGACGCGCCGCTCGGCCCCGTCGCGCTCGGCCGCGCTGATCGCCGGGAGCACGGCGTCGGCGAGCAGCGGCGGGCGCAGCGCCCAGGTGGCGGAGTCGGCCAGCCCCTGGCGCTCGAGCTCGTCGAACGCGTCGCGCGACCCGCCGACGTCGTGGTGCGGCAGGAACGGTGCCGCGAGCAGGCTCGGCACGCCGTCGGCGCGCACGAGCGCGAGCAGCCGGATCACCTCGGCCACCGCGTGGGGACGCCGCCAGTGCGACGACAGCACGACGTCGAGGAGGGCCGAGGCCGCGGCCGGCGTGAGCAGGCTCTGGTAGAGCACCTCGGGATCCTCGGCGCCGACGGCGCGACCGTGCGCGACGACGAACCGCACGAACGCCGGGATGCCGTCGGTCCACGCCGCGACCTCGGCGCCGAAGCCGTCGAGCCCCAGCTCGGCGCACCACCGCTCGACCTCGGCCGCGGTGAGCGTCCCGAGGTGCGCGATGCCGCCGAGGTCGCTGCGCCACCGGCTCGCGGGGTCGTCGACGAGCGCGTGCCGCCCCGGGTTCCACGTGACGACGGCGCCGGTCCCCGGGGTCGCGATGAGGCGGGCGACCTCGTCCGACCGCTCGGCGTCGAGCAGGTCCGCGTCGTCGACGAGCACGAGCCGCGGCGCGCGGACGACGGTCCCGGGCGGCGGACCCGCCGGGCCGAGCCGCACGACGTCGAGCCCCGCGAACGCGGCGACGGCCGCCGCGTGCTCGAGCAGCGTCGACTTGCCGGTGCCGAAGCGGCCCAGCACCCGCAGGCTGCGCGGCGAGCCGCCGCGCATGCCGTGCATGAACTCGGCCACCGTCGTCCGCACCTGGCGCGCCACGACTGCCGAGTCCGGTGCGGGCGCGGCGCCGGGCCGACCCCCCTGCGTGCTGACGGGGCGGTACACCATGGTCTCGATCCTTCCCCCTGCGGACCACGTGCCCAGCACCCTAGCGGGCAGGGCGGGCGCGTCGGGGTGCGCGGCGGGATCGGCACGGCCGGGCCGCCGTCCGGCGGCCCGGGACGGCGAGGAGAGCGGAGGCGGCGATGAGCACGGTGGACGACCGGCACGTCCCGGACGGCGCGGGGGTCCCGCGCGCGGTGACGGAGGGGCTGTTCTGGTCCTGGGTGGTCAACGACCTCGAAGAGCTGGTGACCATGGGGCCGTGGTCGCGCCGCCATGCCGCCGAGCTCGCCCGGCGGGTCCCGGGCGGGGGGCCGGCGTGGCTGCGCGACGGGCTGACGGAGCGCCACGTCCGCGTCGCGATCGGCACGATGGGGGTGCTCGTGTGGTCGCTCGCGCGTCGGGGCACGGCCACGGGCGGACGCTCGCGGCTGTTCCGGGCGGCGCTGCTCGCGTACGGCGCGCACGGCGTGACGCACCTGCTGAACTCCGTCACGTGGCGGGGGTACACGCCCGGCGTGCTGACCGCGCCGACGGCGGTCATCCCGTACTCGTGGTGGGCGCTGCGCCGGCTGCGCCGCGCGGGGCTGCTGCGGGTGGACGCGCCGACGGTCGCGCTGGCCGCCGTGGGGCTCCCGGCGTCCATGTTCGGCATCCACGCGGGCACGGCGCGGCTTCTCGCGGGTCTCGAGCGGCGCCGCTCGGGCGCGGGGGACGCCCGGACCGACGGCGCGCGGTGACGGCGCCGGGTCGAGAGGCGTCGACGGGGGCGGACCGCGACGGACCGGGACGAATCTCACCCCGCGAGGTCACGAACGGGTAACATCCGGGCGTGCCCGACGCCCGACGACGTGACATCCGACGCTGGCGCGCACGCCGGGCCAGCCGCCGCGGCACCCCGCTGGGCGTCGGCGTCGTCCTCGTGGTCGCCGCCGCGATCGTCCTGACCACGGCGCCCGACGCCGCGGCGCCGGTCGGGACCGCGGCACCCACGACCGGTGCCGGCGACGGCACCGGTCGGGCACGAGC
>JAEYNO010000085.1 GCA_023412515.1 Actinomycetes bacterium | reverse complement strand
GTCGTGCCGCGTCGCGCGCGTGCGGTGCGACCTCCGGACGCGGTGGGGCGCCCGGCGCCGTGCGGCGCCCGCGGGCCCGGTCAGCCCGTCGCCCGGGCACCCGGCTCGTCGTCGTGCGGCGTCACGCGCTCGCGCCAGTACCGCGACCCGTCCTGCCGACGGCCGACGAGCCCGGCCTCGACGAGATCGCGCCGCACGCGCACCGGGTCGTCGGCGAGCGTCGCGATGCGCTCGGTCAGCGCGGCCTCGTCGAGCTCCTCGCCCGGCGCGACGAGCAGCGCCGCGACGTGCTCGAGCAGCGCGTCCCGGTCGCGCGAGCGCCGCGGGGTCGTCACCCAGCGTCCGCGCACGAGGAACCGTGCGGCGTTGCACGGTGGATTCTCGGTAGGGTCCATGCCCGCAATGCTGCCGCGCGCGGCCCGGGGGGCCGAGCCCTTTCCCGTCCGTCTCCCCCGGTCTCGGCCGCGCGCGCGTCACGCCGCGGTGTGCCGCCCACCACCCGCCGACGTGCGGTCGCCCCTCCCGGACGCCCGCTCCTCGGCGCGCGCGGCACGGCGCTGCGCACGCTCGGTCGCGCGGCGCCGCTCCTCGACGCTCTCCTCGTCGGCCCGGCGCGCGGCCTCCTCGTCGTACGTGAGGTTCTCACCCGTCTCGGGGTCGAAGACCATGAGCCGCGCGGGGTCGAACCACAGCTCGGCGACGTCGCCGTCGCGCACGCGCGACTCGGCGCCGAGCGACGCGACGAGCTGCGTGCGCATGCCCTCGCCGTCGAGGTCGCGGTCGAGCTCCTCGAGCGTCTGCGCGACGTCCGCGTGCGTCTCGAACGGCACGTACGCGTACAGCTCGGCGCCCAGCCACTCGACGACGTCGACGTCCGCCTCGAACGTCACGCCGCCCTCGCGGCCGCCCTCGTCGAACGTGTCGGCGTCCTCGAGGTGCTCGGGCCGCAGCCCGACGATCACGAGCGAACGGTCCCCGATCCGCTCGCGCAGCTCGGGCGTCAGCGGCACGTCCGCCAAGGGCAGCCGCAGCGTGTCGCCGTCGACCTCGCCGGGCAGGAAGTTCATGGGCGGCGAGCCGATGAACCCGGCGACGAACAGGTTGACCGGCTGCTCGTACAGCGCGCGCGGGCTCGCAGCCTGCTGCAGCACGCCCTTCTTGAGCACCGCGACCCGGTCGCCCAGCGTCATCGCCTCGGTCTGGTCGTGCGTCACGTAGAGCGTCGTGGTGCCGAGCCGGCGCTGCATGCGCGCGATCTCGGTGCGCATCTGCCCGCGGAGCTTGGCGTCGAGGTTCGACAGCGGCTCGTCGAACAGGAACGCGCGCGCGTCGCGCACGATCGCGCGTCCCATCGCGACGCGCTGCCGCTGCCCGCCGGACAGGTTCGCGGGCTTGCGGTCGAGGTGCTCGCGCAGCTCGAGGGTGTCCGCGGCCCGCTCGACGCGCTCCCTGATCTCGTCGTCCGAGAACTTGCCCTTCTCGAGGCGCAGCGGGAACGCGATGTTCTCGAACACGCTCAGGTGCGGGTACAGCGCGTAGTTCTGGAACACCATCGCGAGCTTGCGGTCGCGCGGCGCCTTGTCGTTGACGACGTCGCCGTCGATGCTGATCTCGCCGTCGGTGATGTCCTCGAGCCCCACGACCATGCGCAGCAGCGTCGACTTCCCGCAGCCCGAGGGCCCGACGAGGATGACGAACTCGCCGTCGTCGACGTCCAGGCTGACGTCGTTCACGGCCGGGTAGCCGTCGCCGTACTTCTTCACGACGTGGCTCAGCGTGATCGCGGCCATGGCGAACCTCCCTGCGGTCCGGGTCAGCCCTTGACGGCGCCCTGGGTGAGCCCGGCGACGATCTGGCGCTGGAACAGCAGCACCAGGACCACGACGGGGATGGTGACGATGACGGCGGCGGCCGAGATGGCCCCGGTCGGCTCCTCGAACTGCGAGGCGCCGGTGAAGAACGCGAGCGCCGCGGGCACGGGACGCGCGGCCTCGGTCGACGTGAGCGAGATGCCGTACACGAAGTCGTTCCACGCGAGGAAGAACGCGATGATCGCGGTGGTGGCCACGCCGGGGCCGGCGAGCGGCACGATGACCTTGCGGAACGCCTGCGCGGTGGTCGCGCCGTCGACCTGCGCGGCCTGCTCCATCTCCCACGGGATCTCGCGGAAGAAGGCCGTCAGGGTCCAGATCGACAGCGGCAGCGTGATGGACAGGTACGGGATCACCAGGCCGGCCCACGTGTCGTACAGCCCGATCGAGCGCCAGATGTTGAACAGCGGCGTCACGATCGAGATCACCGGGAACATCGACACCGCGAGCGACAGGCCCAGCACGAACGCCTTGCCGGGGAAGTCGAGCCGCGCGACGGCGTACGCGCACAGCGACGCGAGGACGACGGCGATCGCGGTGGCGATGAGGCAGATCCCCACCGAGTTGCGCAGCGCCGGCAGGAACAGGTCCGACGCCGAGCCCGTGAGGATCAGCTGGTAGTTCTGCCACGTCACCGACGACGGCAGGAACGACCCGTTGTCGAGGTCGGACGGCGCCTTGAGCGACAACGACACGATCCAGGCCACCGGGAACAGGCAGTACAGGACGATGGCCAGGCCGCCGACCCACCACCACAGCTTGCCGCGCGCGCTCATCGTCCCGCCCTCGTCGACGCCGCCAGGTTGACCTTGAAGCCCTTGACGAACATCAGGGCGATGAGCGCGACGGCGATCGTCAGCAGCACGGACACGGCCGAGCCGATGCCGATCTCGAGGCGCTGGATGGTCTGCCGGTACGCGAGGAACGCGACCGACTCGGTGCCCGCGGCACCGTTCGTCATGATGAAGATGTTGTCGAAGATGCGGAACGCGTCGAGCGTGCGGAACAGCAGCGCGACCATGATCGCGGCCTTCATGTTGGGGATCGTCACGCGCCGCATGCGCTGCCACGCGGTGGCGCCGTCGACCTTCGCGGCCTCCTGCAGCTCGCCCGGCACCTGCGCGAGGCCCGACAGCAGCAGCAGCGAGATGAACGGCGTGGTCTTCCAGATCTCCGACAGCGCGATGACCGTCACGGCGCTCCCGAACGACGCGAACCAGTCCGTGTCCGCCGGCACGAACGGCAGCCAGCTGTTCATGAACCCGCTGGTGAGGTCGAACATGAACCGGAACGCGAACGCCGAGACGACCGTGATGATCGCGTACGGGATGAGGATCGCGGTGCGCAGCGCGGGCCGCAGCCGCTGCAGCGCGTCGTTCATCACGAGCGCGAGGCCGAACCCCAGCACGAGCTCGACCGCGACGGTCACGACCGTGATCAGCACGGTCACGCCGAGGGCCTGCCACCAGATCGGGTCGCCCAGGATGAGTGCGAAGTTGCCGAGACCGACGAAGTGGCGCGCGTCGGGGTTGGTGAGCTTGTAGCTGAACAGCGAGTCCCAGACGGCCTGCAGGATCGGGTACCCGACGACGGCGACGAGCACGAGGATCGCGGGCGCGGACAGCAGCAGCCCGAGCCGCGCCTCCTGCCGGGCCCGGTCCGAGCGCTGCGGCCTGCGCCGCGGCTGCTGCGCGGAGCGCACGGCGCCCGCGCCGGTGGTCGTGGTGCTCACAGCAGCGCCTCCCCCTGCAGCACGGCCGTGATGAGCTCGTCGGCGCGCTGCGGGCTCGTGTCGGGCGACACCGCGCGCGGCGGGTGCCACGTGCGCTGCAGGCTCGACGACACCTCGTTGTAGAACGGCGTCTGGGGCCGCGGGGCCGCGTTCTGCAGCGACTCGCGGATGACGTCCGCCATGGGGAACGTCTCGCGGACCTCGGGGTCGTCGAACGCCGTGAGCGACGACGGCGGGTTGCCGTCGGACAGGAAGTACTCGGCCTGCTTCTCGGGCGCGACGATGCACCTCGCGGCCTCGAACGCGAGGTCGACGTGCTCGCTGAACGCGCCGACGCCGAGGTTGATCCCGCCGTACGGCGGCCGGGCCTGCTCGCCCTCGACGGCCTGCGGGTACACCGCCCAGCCGAAGTCGTCGACGACCGACTGGTCGAGCGTGCCGGCCTCGACGGCCGACTTGGCGCGCTGCCAGACGAACGGCCAGTTCACCATGAAGCCCGCAGTGTCCCCCTCGAACATCGACGCGTCGATGTCCTCGGTCGCGTTGGACAGCTGCGGTCCGCCGACCCCGGCGTCGGCGAGGCCGCGGATGATCTCGGCGGCCGTGCGCCCCGCGTCGGAGTCGAGCGACGGGCGCACGTCCTGGGGGTCCGTCGCCTCGGGGTTCTCCAGGACGTGGCCGCCGGCGGACTCCACGAGCGCGTTGATCCACACCGTCAGGGACTCGGCGCGCACGCCCTGCACCGCGACCGTGCGGTCCTGGTCGGCCGCGGCCTGCACGATCTGCTGCCACGTCACGGGCTGCGTCATATCGAGGCCCGCGGCCTCGGCGACCGACCTCCGGTACCAGAGCAGCTGCGTGTTCGCCCAGAAGGGCACGGTCACGAGCTCGTCGTCGTAGGTCGCGCCCGCGACGGCCCCCTCGGCGACGTCCTGCGTCACGGCCTGCGCGACGTCGTCGGGCACGGGTGCCAGGAAGTCGGCGTTGGCGAACTCCGGGATGTACGGCGGGTCGATGCTCATGAGGTCGATCGACGTGTCGTTCGCCGCGAGGCGCCGCACGAGCTGCTCGCGCTGGCTCGGCGCGTCGCGCGGCAGCAGGACGGTGCTGAGGCGGTAGGCGCCCCCCGACTCCTGCGTGCACTGCTGCGCGATGCGCTCCTGGCCGCCCGAGTCGGGGTTGATGTACCAGAGCAGCTCGGGGGGTCCGGCCTCGGCGGCGGAGCAGGCGGCGAGCGGGGCCGCGAGCGCCACGGCGAGGAGAGCCGCGGGTCGTCGCCTCAGGTGTCGCACGGGCGCCTGGCCTCTCACGTCGTCGGGAAGGGGTGTGCCCACATCCGACTACGACCTGCGGGTTCCCGCCACCGGAGCGGTGGAAGGATGGGTCCATGACTTCCACCACCGGTCCCGACGGCGCGGCCGCGGGCGAGCAGGCCTACCGCGTCGAGCACGACACCATGGGCGAGGTGCGCGTCCCCGCGCACGCGCTGTACCGCGCGCAGACGCAGCGCGCGGTCGAGAACTTCCCGATCTCGGGCAGCACGCTCGAGCGCGGGCACGTCGAGGCGCTCGCGCGCGTGAAGAAGGCCGCGGCGCGCGCCAACGCCGAGCTCGGCGTGCTGCCGCAGGACGTCGCCGACGCGATCGTCGCGGCGGCCGACGAGGTCGCGACGGGCGTGCACGACGCGCACTTCCCGGTCGACGTCTACCAGACGGGCTCGGGCACGAGCTCGAACATGAACACCAACGAGGTGCTCGCGACGCTCGCGACGCGTCTGCTGGGGCGCGACGTGCACCCCAACGACCACGTGAACGCGTCGCAGTCGTCCAACGACGTGTTCCCGACGTCGGTGCACGTGGCCGCGACCGCGGGCGTCGTGCGCGACCTCGTGCCGGCGCTCGAGCACCTCGCGGGCGCCCTGGAGGAGAAGGCGACCGCGTGGGCGCAGGTCGTGAAGTCCGGGCGCACGCACCTCATGGACGCGACCCCCGTGACGCTCGGGCAGGAGTTCGGCGGGTACGCCGCGGCCGTGCGGTACGGCGTCGAGCGGCTGCGCGCGGCGCTCCCCCGCGCGGCCGAGGTGCCGCTGGGCGGCACCGCCGTCGGCACGGGCATCAACACCCCGGCCGGGTTCCCGCAGCGCGTCATCGCGCTGCTCGTGGAGGACACGGGTCTGCCGCTCACCGAGGCGCGCGACCACTTCGAGGCGCAGTCCTCGCGCGACGGGCTCGTCGAGCTCTCGGGCGCGCTGCGCACGATCGCGGTGAGCCTGACGAAGATCTGCAACGACCTGCGCTGGATGGGCTCGGGCCCCAACACGGGGCTCGGCGAGATCGCGCTGCCCGACCTGCAGCCCGGGTCGTCGATCATGCCCGGCAAGGTCAACCCGGTCGTGCCCGAGGCCGTGCTCATGGTGTGCTCGCGCGTCGTCGGCAACGACGCGACGGTCGCGTGGGCGGGCGCGTCGGGCTCGTTCGAGCTCAACGTGCAGATCCCCGTCATCGCGTCGGCGGTGCTCGAGTCGATCCGCCTGCTGGCCAACGGCGCGCGCGTGCTCGCCGACCGCACCGTTGCCGGGACCACGCCGAACGTCGAGCGCGCCCGCGCGCTCGCGGAGTCGTCGCCGTCGATCGTCACGCCGCTCAACCGCGTCATCGGGTACGAGAACGCCGCGAAGATCGCCAAGCACGCCGTGAAGGCGGGTGTCACGATCCGCCAGGCGACGCTCGACCTCGGGTTCGTCGAGCGCGGCGAGCTCACGCTCGAGCAGCTCGACACCGCGCTCGACGTGCTCGCGATGACGCGCCCGCCGCAGGCCTGAGCCGCTTCGCCGTGCGGGCGTCCGGGGACGTCACCCGGACGCCCGCACCCGGCCACCCTCACGGGTGCGCGCGCACCGACCCGCACAACGCGAGAGGGAGCGTGACCACAGCGCTGACCCGTGTCCCCTAGCATCCCCGCGACGGGTGCGCGACGGTGCGGCCCACGGAAGGGGAACCACGTGGCCTGGCGGTCCCGCGTGCTGCTCGGACGTCTGCGCGACCAGGCCTCGGTGGTCGCCACCGTGACGCTCGTCGCGGTCGTCGCCACGTCCCTGCTCGCGACCCTCGCGCTGCTGCTCGACCTCACCGCGAACGGCGCGGTCGACGAGGCCCTCGACCGGGCCCCGGCCTCCGACGTGCAGGTCGACGTCATGCTGCGGGTCGGCGGGGCGGACGCCGCACCGGCCGTCGCGACGGCGCACCGGATGCTCGACGAGGTCGTCGGCGACCTGCCCGCCACGCGCACCGAGTGGCTCGAGGGCGTGACGCACCGGCTCGTGGAGCCCGAGCGCACCGGGCTGTCCGCGGTCGCCTACCTCGCGTCGTACCCGCGGACCGACGACACGGCGCGGCTCGTGCGCGGCACGTGGCCCGAGCGGGCCGCCGACGAGCAGGGTCGCGTCGAAATCAACGTCCCCGAGGTGGCCGCCGTCGCGCACGGCTGGGACGTCGGCTCGGTCGTCTCCGCGCGGCTCGGGCGGGACGACGTCGCCTGGGTCGTCGTGGGCACGCACGAGCTCGTCGGCCCGCCCCGCACCTGGAGCCGCGACCTGCTCGGCGGCGCGGGGCACGACCCCGCGTACCCCGCCCCGGGGGCGCTGGGCGTGTCGACGACGGACGCGTGGGGGCCGTTCCTCGTCGCGCCCGAGGCGCTCGCGGGCGAGCGCCAGGTCGAGACCGCGCACGTCGTCGTGACGCCGCGGCTCAGCGGTGCACCGCGCGGCGCGGTCGCGCACCTGCGGACCGCGCTGGACGGCGCCCAGGTGACCCTGGCGCAGCAGCTGGGTGCCGGCACGTCCGGCACGGTCGGCGCACCCGTCGCGGCCACGGTCGACGCCGCGTGGCGCGAGCTCGCGGTGACCCGCGTGGGCGTGCTCGTCGTGGGGCTCCTGCTCACCGTGCTCGCCACGACCGTCATGCTGCTCTCGGCGCGGCTGCTCGCCGAGCGCCGCGCGAGCGAGGGCGAGCTCCTGGCCGCCCGCGGCGGGTCCGCACGGCAGCTGCGCTCGCTCGCGGTGCTCGAGGCGGCGGTCGTCGCGACCCTCACCTGGCTGGTCGCGCCGTGGGCCGCGCTGCTCGCGCTCGGACGGCTCGCCGCGTCCGGTCCGCTGGCGCGCGCGGGCTACGTGGTCCCCGACGCCCCGCCCGGGCCCGTGC
>JAEYNO010000076.1 GCA_023412515.1 Actinomycetes bacterium | reverse complement strand
GTGCGTGGCGGCGGCGGTCGTCGCCGCGACGGGCCGCGGCGCGCGGGGCCAGAACAGCGCGCGCGACCGACGACCCGCCACGAGGAGCAGCGCGGGCAGGAACGTCAGCGCGGCGAGCAGCGCGGCGCCGATGCCGATGGCCGCCACGGGGCCGAGGCTGCGGTTCGACGCGAGGTCGGACAGCAGGAGGCACAGCAGGCCCGCGACGACCGTGCCCGCGCTGGCGGCGACGGGTTCGAGCGTCTGGCGCCACGCGACGCGCATCGCGTCCGCCGGGTGCTCGGCGTGGCGCAGCTCCTCGCGGTAGCGCGCGACGAGCAGGAGCGAGTAGTCGACGGCGGCGCCGACGACGAGGATCGACAGGATGCCCTGCGCCTGGCCGTTGAGGACGAGCACGCCCGCGTCGGCGAGCTCGTAGACCACGAGGCCCGCGAGCGCGAGCGCGAACACGGCCGTGAGGATGACGACCAGCGGCAGGAACGGCGACCGGTAGACGGCCACGAGGATGAGCAGGACCGCGCCGAGCGCGACGAGCAGCAGCAGCCCGTCGATGCCGGCGAACGCGGTGCCGAGGTCGGAGACGAAGCCCGCGGGCCCCGTGACCCACGCGTGCAGCCCGACGTCGCCGGCCGTCGTGGGCGTCGCGCCCAGGTCGTCGGCGAGGCTGGTGCGCAGGTCGGTGACGAGCAGGTCGGTGAGGGACTCGTCGTCGACGAGCTGCTCGGCCGCCTCGCCGTCGAGCGGGACCGGGACGAGGATCGCGGCGCCGTCCTGCGACGGCACCGGCACGACGGGCCCGGTGAGGTGGTCGGCCCACGTGCCGCCGTCGACGGGCAGGGTCGGCACCTGCTCGGCGAACCGAGCCACGGCCTGGAGCTGGGCGTCGGTGACGTCCGAGCCGTCCGCCGGGGCGAGCACGACGAGCGCGGGTAGGGTCTGCGTGTCGACGAAGTCACGCGCGGCCTCGGCCGCGCGGGTGGACTGCGCCGACGACGGCAGGAACGCTGCCGCGTCGTTCGTCTGGACCTGGGAGAGGCGTCCTTGGGCCATGCCGCCCACGGAGCCGAGACCGAGCCAGACGACGAGCACGACGGCGACGGCGACCGCGCGCGCCACGGGATTCCTCAGCATGCTGAGCATCATGACGCCGCGACGACGCCACGGCAACCTGGAGGACGAGTGAGCACGCAGCAGCCGCGGGGCCGGCCCGACCACTGGCCGGTCGGACGCCTGCTGTCGACGGCCGCACGCCGCGTCGAGCGCGCGTGGGACGCGCACCTCGCGTCCTGGGACCTCAACCACGCGAGCCTGCCCGTCCTGGTGCACGTCTCGATGGCGCCCATGTCCCAGCGCGAGCTCGCCGACGCTTGCGGCGTGACCGAGCAGACCATGAGCCGCGTCGTCGCCCGGCTCGAGCGCACGGGCTACGTCACGCGGCGCCGCCACGACGACGACCGCCGTCGCCACGTCATCGCGATCACGCCCGACGGCGCCCACGCGCTGGCCGCGTGCGCCGATCCGGGCCCCGCCCAGGAGACCGTGCTCGGGCACCTGGCGCCCGAGCGGCGCGCGCTGCTCGACGAGCTGCTGCGCGAGGTCGTGCGCCCCGAGGACCTCGACCCCGAGGCCGTCGCGGCGGCCGCCCGGCCGGGGACCGACGAGCAGGGTTAGCCTGACGTCCATGCGCGTCGAACCGCTCGACCTCGGCACCCGCCTGCAGCCGTACGTCCCGACCTGGGACCTGCAGCGCGAGGTGCACGCGGCCGTCGCCGCGGGCGAGCGCGAGGACACCCTGCTGCTCGTCGAGCACGAGCCCGTGTACACCGCGGGCAAGCGCACGGCGCGCTCGGACCGCCCCGTCGACGGCACGCCCGTCGTCGACGTCGACCGCGGGGGTCGCATCACCTGGCACGGGCCCGGGCAGCTCGTGGGCTACCCGATCGTGCGGCTCGCCGAGCCCGTCGACGTCGTGGCCTACGTCCGCGCGCTCGAGGACGCGCTCATGCGCACGTGCGCCGACGTGGGCGTCGCGACGGTGCGCGTCGAGGGGCGCAGCGGCGTGTGGCTCCCGGCCGACCCGGCCGGCTCCTCCCCCGCACCCCGTCGCGAGCGCAAGGTCGCCGCGATCGGCGTGCGCGTGGCCCGCGGCGTCACGATGCACGGCTTCGCGCTGAACTGCACGTCGTCGCTCGACTGGTACTCCCGCATCGTGCCGTGCGGGATCGACGACGCCGACGTCACGACCCTGAGCACCGAGGCCGGCCGCGACGTGACGATCGCCGAGGTCACGCCGCTCGTCGTCGGCCACCTGCACGACGCGCTCGCGCCGCTGCTCGCCGCGGGCACGGCCGTCGCCGCGGGCTGAGCCCGCGGGACCCTAGGCCTCCTGGCCGACGGTCCGCAGCTCGCGCGCGACGCCCTGCGCCCACGCGCGCACGACGTCGAGGTCGCGGAAGTCCCCCGCGTCCGCGCGCGTGAGCGCGACGAGTGCGCGCTCGGAGATGTTGAGGCCGTCGCGGTCCAGCCGGCCGGCGAACGTCGCGACGTCCCGCGCGCCGACCGTCTCCGCGATGCGCGTGACGTCGTCGGGCACCGTCGCCGGCACGGGCGGGTCCCCCACGGGCCCTGACCAGAACAACCACACCGGGCGCTGCCGCAGCTGGCCCCCCTGGCGGTCGACGAGGTCGCGCAGCCCGAGCGCGAGCCGCCCGACGTACACCGCCGAGCCGAGCACGACGGCGTCGTACGGCTCGACGTGCTCGACCTCGTCCGGCTCCACCTCGTCGACGTCGTGCCCGGCCGACCTCAGGACCTCGGCGACCACGTCGCCCATCTCGCGCGTCGCGCCGTGCCGCGACGCGACCGTCACCAGGACGTGCACGGTGCCACCTCCTCGCCCGGTCGCTCGGCGACCACGGACCCCCCGCGGGTCGCGGACCGGTATCGCCCCCAGCGTCCCTCCCGGTCGCCGCGCCCGCCCGGGACGGAGGTCCCCGTCACACCCGGACGACGGGCCGGGCGCCCTCCTCGCGGGTTAGTGTGGCGGCGTGACGATCGCACCCGAGGGACGCCGCATGCTCCGGGTGGAGGCCCGCAACGCCGCCACGCCGATCGAGAAGAAGCCCGAGTGGATCCGCACGCGCGCGACCACCGGCCCCGAGTACAGCGAGCTCAAGGGCCTCGTGCGCCGCGAGGGCCTGCACACGGTCTGCGAGGAGGCGGGCTGCCCCAACATCTTCGAGTGCTGGGAGGACCGCGAGGCGACGTTCCTCATCGGCGGCGACCAGTGCACGCGCCGGTGCGACTTCTGCCAGATCGACACCGGCAAGCCGGCCGACTTCGACGCCGACGAGCCGCGGCGCGTCGCCGAGTCGGTGCAGGCCATGGGGCTGAAGTACTCGACCGTCACGGGCGTCGCGCGCGACGACCTGGCCGACGGCGGTGCGTGGCTCTACGCCGAGACCGTGCGGCAGATCCACGCGCTCAACCCGGGGACCGGCGTCGAGCTGCTGATCCCCGACTTCAACGCGGTGCCGGAGCTGCTCGACGTCGTCAACGAGTCGCGCCCCGAGGTGCTCGCGCACAACCTCGAGACCGTGCCGCGCATCTTCAAGCAGATCCGCCCGGGCTTCCGGTACGAGCGGTCGCTGTCGGTCATCACGCGCGCCCGCGAGGCCGGCCTCGTCACCAAGTCCAACCTCATCCTCGGCATGGGCGAGACGACGCAGGAGGCCGCGGACGCGCTGCGCGACCTGCACGAGGCCGGCTGCGACCTCGTGACCATCACGCAGTACCTGCGCCCCTCGGTCCGGCACCACCCCGTCGACCGCTGGGTGCGGCCCGAGGAGTTCGTCGAGCTGTCGGCCGAGGCCGAGCGCCTCGGGTTCCTCGGCGTCATGTCCGGGCCGCTCGTGCGCTCGTCGTACCGCGCCGGACGGCTCTGGGGCCAGGCGATGCGCCGCCGCGGGCTGCCGATCCCCGACGCGCTCGCGCACCTCGGCGAGCCGACGACGTCGCGCCAGGAGGCGTCGTCGCTGCTGGCCCGCTCCACCGTCGGCTGACCGGCCTCGCCCCGGTAGACTCCCGACCCATGGCACGCGAGCGCTCCACGTCCCCCGACGCCCCCGCCAAGGGCGGCAAGGTCAAGAAGACCCGGTGGTACCACCAGGTCTGGCAGGCCTACCAGGTCACCCGGCAGACCGACCCGGCGGTGACGTGGATCATCCTCGCGGTGTTCGCCGGCGTGCTCGCGCTCGGCGTGCTCATCGGTGCCCTGACGGGCCACGTCGTGTACCTGCTGGTCATCAGCGTGCCGTTCGCGCTGCTCGGCGCGATGTTCGTCCTGGCGCGCCGCGCCGAGACCGCCGCCTACGCGCGCATCGACGGGCAGCCGGGCGCCTCCATGGCCGCGCTCAGCACGCTGCGTCGCGGCTGGACGTTCACGCAGGAGCCCGTCGCGGCCGACCCCCGCACGCAGGACCTCGTGTTCCGCGGCGTCGGGCGCCCGGGCGTCGTGCTGATCGGCGAGGGCCCCGCTCACCGCATCGGCCGGCTGCTCGAGTCCGAGCGCAAGCGCACCGCGCGCGTCGTCTCGGGCGCGCCGATCCACCTGATCCAGGTCGGTGACGGCGAGGGCCAGGTGCCGCTGCGCAAGCTCCCCCGCACGGTCACGAAGCTCAAGGGCAACCTCACGAAGGCCGAGGTCGGCGAGGTGCTGCGCCGCGTGACGTCGCTCGGCGCGGTCAAGCTCCCGGTGCCCAAGGGCATCGACCCGATGCGCGCGCGCCCCGACCGCAAGGGCATGCGCGGTCGCTGACGCGCTGGGCCGTCCGCGGTGGGCTGACGGACGGGCGTCGTCGTCCGTCAGCGGCCGACGAGCGTCGCCGTCAGCGACGGACGAGCATCGCCGTCAGCGACGGACGAGCGTCGCCGTCAGCGACGGACGAGCACCGTGCCGGCGGCTCGGTCGTGCAGGCCGCGACCGTCGCCGTCCCACACGACGGCCGGGATGACGAGGCACACGAGCAGCGTCCGCACGGCCGCCGCGACGATCCCGGGCGGGCCGTCGACGGGCCGCGGCGGGGTCCGCAGCGACGTCTGCGCGAGCCTGCGGACCTGCAGCCCGAGCAGCCGGTGCCCGAGCGTGTGGCCGAGCGTCGCGACGAGCACGAGGTTCTCGACCGCGAACACCGCGAGCGTCGCGAGCTCGTGCCCGCGGAAGAGGAAGAGCCCGTCGTCCCGCACGGGCAGCAGCACGGCCGACACCGCGAGGCACGCGACCCAGTCGATCGCGAGCGCCACGAGGCGCCGCCCCGGGCGCGCCAACGAGCCGCTGCCCGACTCGGGGAGCCCGAGCCGGCTGCCGCGGGAGCCGTCGGAGCCGGGTCCGCCCTCGAGCCACGAGCCCACGGAGTCACGCGTCGCCATGCCACCAGCGTACGTGCGCCCTGCACGTCACCCGGCCGGTGGACGCGACGCGGGATCGTTACACGGCGCGACGGCGCGTAACCTGCCGGAAACAACGGGGCCACGGCGGGGAAACCCCCCGCTCCTAGCCTCGTCAGCGCCCGGGTCGACCGGGCACCACCGACCGAGGAGCAGCGGATGTTCACGAAGCCAGAGGAAGTCCTGGCGTTCATCAAGAGCGAGGACGTCAAGTTCGTCGACGTGCGGTTCTGCGACCTGCCGGGTGTGATGCAGCACTTCAACGTGCCGGCCGCCTCGCTCGACGCGGACTTCTTCACGGACGGCCAGATGTTCGACGGCTCGTCGATCCGTGGCTTCCAGGCCATCCACGAGTCGGACATGAAGCTGGTCCCGGACGTCACGACGGCGTACGTCGACCCGTTCCGCGTCGAGAAGACGCTGAACATCAACTTCCACATCGTCGACCCCTACACCGACGAGCCGTACAGCCGCGACCCGCGCCAGGTCGCCGCGAAGGCCGAGGCGTACCTCAAGTCGACCGGCATCGCGGACACCGCGTTCTTCGCGCCCGAGGCCGAGTTCTACATCTTCGACGACATCCGCTTCGAGACGAAGCAGAACGCGTCGTACTACTACATCGACTCGATCGAGGCCGCGTGGAACACGGGCCGCGAGGAGGAGGGTGGCAACCTGGGGCACAAGACGCCCTACAAGGGTGGCTACTTCCCCGTCCCGCCGGTCGACCACTTCGCGGACCTGCGCGACCAGATCTCGCTGCAGCTCGACGCCCTTGGCCTGCAGGTCGAGCGTGCGCACCACGAGGTCGGCACGGCCGGCCAGGCGGAGATCAACTACCGCTTCGACACGCTGTCCAAGTCGGCCGACAAGGTGCAGCTGTTCAAGTACGTCGTGAAGAACGTCGCGCACGAGAACGGCCGCACGGCGACCTTCATGCCGAAGCCGCTGTTCGGCGACAACGGCTCGGGCATGCACGTGCACCAGTCGCTGTGGAAGGACGGCAAGCCGCTGTTCTTCGACGAGAAGGGCTACGGCGGCCTGTCCGACCTCGCCCGCTGGTACATCGGCGGCCTGCTGAAGCACGCCCCGTCGCTGCTGGCGTTCACGAACCCGACGGTGAACTCCTACCACCGCCTGGTCCCGGGCTTCGAGGCGCCGGTCAACCTGGTCTACTCGGCCCGCAACCGCTCGGCGTGCATCCGCGTCCCCGTGACCGGCTCGAACCCGAAGGCCAAGCGCATCGAGTTCCGCGTGCCAGACCCGTCGTCCAACCCGTACCTGGCCTTCGCGGCCATGCTCATGGCGGGCCTCGACGGCATCCAGAACCGCATCGAGCCGCCGGAGCCGGTCGACAAGGACCTGTACGAGCTGCCCCCGGAGGAGCACGCGCTCATCCAGCAGGTCCCGGGCTCGCTCGCCGAGGTGCTCGACAACCTCGAGGCGGACCACGACTGGCTGACCGCCGGCAACGTCTTCACGCCGGACCTCATCCAGACCTGGATCGACTACAAGCGCTCCGCCGAGGTCGACCCGATCCGGCTGCGCCCGCACCCGCACGAGTTCGAGCTGTACTACGACGTGTGATCGTCAGGTGTCACGGCTGCTCCCGTAGCGCCTGACCCGCACGACCGGAACCCCCGGCACCCTCGCGGTGGCGGGGGTTCCGCTTGTCCGCACGGCGCGGCGGAGCCCGGGACCTCCGGCCCCGTGGGCCGCCCCGCGGCCGGACGTACCGTGGGAGGACCACCGAGGACATCGTGCGGCGCGTCGAGGCCATCCAGACCGACACGTCCGGGGCGGTCGGTGCGATCGGCGAGATCGCCGAGATCATCGCGTCGATCAACGACTACCAGCTGACGATC
>JAEYNO010000480.1 GCA_023412515.1 Actinomycetes bacterium | reverse complement strand
CGGGCGGGCCGCGCGGGCGCGGGGCCGCGGCGCGGACGGGGCGGGGGCGGACGGGTGCATCGGGCGCGATCCTGCCACGTGACGGCGTGACCGACGCGGCACCCGTGCGCGTCGGCCACGCGCGTCGGGAGTCGTTAGGCTGGTGGGACAACGTCACAGGGTCGCCGCCTGCGCCCCGCAGCAGGAGAGCCGACAGGAGGCCGCGTCATGGTCGCGCCAGGAACCGCACCGCGCGTGCGGGAGGTCGTGGAGGCCGCCGTGACCCGGGCGGGTCTGCTGCTCGACGACCTCGAGGTCGCGCGCAGCGGCGGTCGCACGGTCGTCCGCGTGGTCGTGGACCTCACCGAGGACGACCCCGACGTGCTCGACCTGGACCGGGTGGGCGACGTCACGCAGGCGGTGTCCGACGCGCTCGACGCGGTCGACGTCGTGCCCGGCGTGTACACGCTCGAGGTCGGCAGCCCCGGTGCCGAGCGCCCGCTGACGGCCGCGCGCCACTGGCGCCGCGCGCAGGGGCGCACGGTCGTCGTGCGCACGGTCGACGGGCGCACCGTGACCGGGCGGCTCGACGACGTCGCCGCGGGCGACGCCCCGGCGGTCGTCGTCGTCCCGGTGACGGTGCCCGGCAAGGGCCGCAGGCCCGTCGAGGGCGCTCCCGTGACGTTGGCATGGCAGGACGTGCGCGACGCACGTGTGCAGGTGGACCTCGCCGCGGTGCGCGACGACGAGTCCGACGAGGACGCCGGCCGGCACGACGCCGGCGCAGTGAGGGGCTGACGTGGACATCGACATGCAGGCGCTGCGACTCATCGAGCGCGAGCGCGAGATCAGCCTCGACGTGCTGGTGGAGGCGATCGAGCAGGCGCTGCTCTCGGCCTACCACCGCACGCCCGGTGCGCAGCAGCGGGCGCGCGTCGAGGTGGACCGGCGCACGGGGCACGTGACCGTGTGGGCGCGCGACCCGCGCGACCCCGACGCGCCCGAGGACGCCCCCGAGCCGCCCGAGTACGAGGACACGCCCGCGGGCTTCGGGCGCATCGCGACGTCCACCGCGCGCCAGGTCATCGTCCAGCGGCTGCGCGACGCCGAGGACGACCAGGTGCTCGGGCAGTTCCGCGGCAAGGCGGGCGAGGTGCTCGGCGGCGTCATCCAGCAGGGTCGCGACCCGCGCACGGTGCTCGTGGACGTCGGTGGTGTCGAGGCCGTGCTGCCGCAGCACGAGCAGGTGCCGGGCGAGCGCTACGTGCACGGCGAGAGGCTGCGCGGCTTCGTGCTCGACGTCGCCCGCGGGCCGCGCGGGCCGCAGATCACCCTGTCCCGCACGCACCCCAACCTCGTGCGCAAGCTGTTCGCCCTCGAGGTCCCCGAGATCGCGGACGGCACGGTCGAGATCACGGCGATGGCGCGCGAGGCGGGCCACCGCACCAAGATGGCCGTCCGGGCCAACGTCGCCGGCGTCAACGCCAAGGGTGCGTGCATCGGCCCCATGGGCGGTCGCGTGCGCGCCGTCATGGCCGAGCTGCACGGCGAGAAGATCGACATCGTCGACCACTCCGACGACCCCGCCGAGATGATCGCGCACGCGCTGTCGCCCGCGCGTGTGCTCGACGTCACGGTCGTCGACCGGGACGCCAAGGCGGCGCGCGTGGTCGTCCCCGACTACCAGCTGTCGCTCGCGATCGGCAAGGAGGGGCAGAACGCCCGTCTGGCGGCCAAGCTCACGGGGTGGCGGATCGACATCCGGTCGGACGCCGAGACGCCTGCCTCGGGGGCCGGCGCGCCGTCCGACGGCCCGGCCGCGGGAGCCTCCGGTCACGTCCGGTGACCCGGCGCGGTAGACTCTCCGAGGCTGGGCCGGACGCCCGGCACTCCTCGCCGTCCAGGCGGACCCCAGATCCCGCACCTCCCGTGCCCGAACCGGGGCCTGTCCGCACGTGCGTGGGGTGCCGAGAGACCGGCCCCAGGTCGGTCCTGCTGAGGGTGGTGCTGGCCGACGCCGGGACGGGTTCGCCCGTGCTGGTCGTCGACGAGCGTCGCCGGATGCCGGGCCGGGGTGCGTGGCTGCACCCCGACCAGCGGTGCCTCGAGCTCGCCGTGAAACGGCGGGCGTTCGGACGCGCGTTGCGCAACCCGGGCCCCTGGGGAACCGAGGACGTGGCACGCGCCGTCGCGCGGGCCGCTGAGCAGGACCAGCCACAGCACAGCACCACGGTGCCGGGGACCGACCCCGGTGCCGACCGTCGACAGGGAAGCGGGTTGGAAGCCGATGGCGACCCGATGAGCACGCACCGATGAGTACCCAGCGATGAGTACCCAGCACTAACGACGGTCCACCCTGTCCGGGGCGGACCAGGACAGGAGAGATGTGGCCAAGGTCCGCGTCTACGAGCTCGCCAAGGAGCTCGGAGTCGACAGCAAGACCCTCATGACCAAGCTGAACGAGCTCGGTGAGTTCGTCCGCTCGGCGTCCTCGACGATCGAGCCGCCCGTGGTGCGCAAGCTGCGCGACACGTACCCCGCCGCCGGCGGTGGACGTGGCGGCGGCTCGTCGCGCCCGGCCGCGCCCAAGCCCGCGGCCGCGACGCCCTCGCCGGCGCGTCCCGCGG
>JAEYNO010000470.1 GCA_023412515.1 Actinomycetes bacterium | reverse complement strand
GAGCACGCCGAGCCCGATCGGCAGCGCGACCGTGCGGCCCCGCTCGTGGTTGCCGACGGGCACCGCCACGGTCGCGTCGTCGGCGGTCCCGTGGTCGGGCCCCTCGTCGTCCGCGTCGTCCTCTCCTGGGTCGGTCGCCAGGGGCAGGGCCACGCTGGGCCGCACGTCCGCGCGACGCCCGAGCGTGTCGTCGTCGAGCGCGGCGCGGGTGCGCCGCACGAGCTGCAGGGCGGCGCCCGCGTCGGTCGGCCGGTCCGCGGGGTCGTGCGCGGCGAGCGCGGCGACGAGCTCATCGACCTCCGACGGCAGCCAGGGCACGAGCGTCGACGGGGCCGGGACCTCGGAGTTGACGTGCTGGAACGCGACCTGGATGGGCGTCTCGCCCGTGAACGGCTGCCGGCCGGCCAGCATCTCGAACAGCATGACGCCCACCGCGTACACGTCGGTGCGGGCGTCGCTCGCACCGTGCTGCACGAGCTCCGGCGCGAGGTACGCGACCGTCCCGAGCACGGTGCCCGTCGTCGTGGAGGTCACCTCGGTGACGGCGCGCGCGAGGCCGAAGTCGGCGACGCGCACGCGCTCGTCGGACGCGATGAGGACGTTCTCCGGCTTGACGTCACGGTGCACGAGCCCGCCCCGGTGCGCGGCGGCCAGCGCGTCGAGCACGCACTCCGTGACCCGCAGGGCCTCGCCGACGGTCAGGGCACCCTGCTCCGCGACCCGGCGACGCAGCGTCGAGCCGTCGACGTACTCCATCGTCAGGTAGCTCGTCTCGCCGTCGACGCCCTGGTCGTAGACGCCGACGATGCCCGGGTGCGTGAGGCGTGCGGCGCTGCGCGCCTCACGCCGGAACCGTGCCACGAAGGCCCCGCCCGACGCGCCCTCGGCGAGGTGCGCGTGCATGACCTTCAGCGCGACCTCGCGGTCCAGGCGGCGGTCGACCGCGAGGTACACGGTCGCCATCCCGCCACGCGCGATGCGCGAGACGATCTCGTACCGCCCGTCGACCAGGCGGCCGACGAGCGGATCGGTGACGGTGGCTCCCACGCGCGGCAGTCTACGGTCGGTCGTCACCTGAACCGGGGAACCGGGCCGGTCAGGAGAAGCGCGTCATGAGCGTCTGGACGTTCGCGACGTAGCGGCGCGTGTCGGAGAACATGCCGTTGCGCTTCACCGAGCCCGAGCCCTGGTAGTACGACGCGATCGCGTGCGGCAGGTCGTCGTGCGTGCGCACGAGCGAGCGCAGGATCGCGACGCCGGCGGTCACGTTGTCGTCGGGGTCGAGCAGGTTGAGCTGCCGGCCCACGAGCTGCGACGCCCACTCGCCGGACGAGGGGATGACCTGCATCGTGCCGATCGCGTTGGCGGGCGAGACGGCGGTCTGGTCGAAACCCGACTCCTGGAAGGCGATCGCCTGGGCGAGCGCGGGGTCCACGCCCATCGCGCGTGCGGTCGCCGCGACCTTCGCCTGCATGTCGGCGCGGGACGGGACGCCCGCCGCGAGCAGCGCCGCCTTGTTCTCGTTGGCGGCGCCCACGACCTGCGGCGCGTAGGTACGGCCGGCGAAGGTGTTGCCGACGAGCTGCGTGCTGCTCGAGGTGGCGCTCGTGGCGGCGGCCGTCGAGGCGGTCGCGGCGCCGGGGACCGTCAGGGTCTGGCCCGCGCGGATGAACGCGCGCGAGTCGAGCCCGTTGGCGGCCACGACGGCGGCGACGGTGGTGCCGTGGCGCTTCGCGATCGCGGCGACGGTGTCGCCCGTGCGCACCGTGTAGGAGGCACCCGTCGAGGCGGGAGCGGGGGGAGCGGCGGGTGCGGCGGACGCCGACGCCGACGCGGAACCGGGGAGGGTGAGGATCTGGCCGGCGCGGATGAACGCGCGCGAGTCGAGCCCGTTGGCGGCCACGACGGCGGCGACGGTGGTGCCGTGGCGGCGCGCGATGCTCGAGACCGTGTCGCCCGTCGCCACCGTGTAGCTGGTGGCCGGCGTGCTGGGAGCGGCGGCGGGAGCGGGCGCGGAGGCGCTGGACGCACCCGGGACGGTGAGGGTCTGGCCGGCGCGGATGAACGCGCGCGAGTCGAGCCCGTTGGCGGCCACGACGGCGGCGACGGTGGTGCCGTGGCGCTTCGCGATGCTGGAGACCGTGTCCCCGTCGCGGACCGTGTAGGAGGTCCCCGTGGGCGCGGCCGCCGGGCTGGCCGGTGCGCCTGCGGGGCCGGCGAGACGCAGGACCTGGCCCGCGCGGATGCGTGACGGGTCGGCGAGCGCGTTGTCGGCGGCGATGCGTGCCGCCGTGGTGCCGGACCGCTTGGCGATCGCGGTGAGGGTGTCGCCCTCGCGCACGGTGTAGTCGGCGGCGTGGCCGGCGGTCCCGGTGGCGGCGAGCGCGACGGTCGCGAGCGCGAGCGTGGCGCCCGTGCCGGTCGCGGCGCGCACGACGGTGCGCGGAGTAGATGCGGACATGGCCCCCCCCAGAGGCGGTCGGTCGAGCGGTGATGAGCAGCGTCGCCCCGTCGCGACCGTGCTCGTCCGTGACGCATGGTGCTGGTGTGACAGGTGTGACGTAAGTCGACGCTAGACGACAACGCGTCCCGGCGAAACCCCGCAGGGCCCGTAGCGGCCGATCTGCGCATGACCCGTAGGCTGACCGGGTGAGTTCGACCACCGATCCCGACCAGCTCGTCGACAGCTGGCTGACCGTCCCCGACGTCGCCGAGAGGCTCGGGGTCGACCCGGGCAAGGTCCGGCGGCTGATCCAGGAGCGCAAGCTCGTGGGCGTGCGACGCGGCACGCCGCGCGTCCTCAGCGTGCCCGCCGACTTCCTGGTCCCGGGGCACCTCGCGAACCCCGCGGCTCCCGACCGGCCCTCCGAGGACCGACCCTGGACCGTCCTGGCCGCGCTCCAGGGCACCCTGACGGTCCTCGCGGACGACGGCTTCAGCGACGAGGACGCCGTGGTGTGGCTCTTCCGGCACGAGGAGTCCCTCGGGACGAGCCCGATCGCGGCCCTGCGTGCCGGACGCAAGACCGAGGTGCGCCGCGTCGCGCAGGCGTTGCTCTAGCGCGAGGTGCGGCCTCGCTCGACGGGCCTCGCCGTCGGTCGTGCCCCGGTGCCGGCAGCGTGCCGTCAGGCCGAGCGCTCGACCGCCGCGCGGGCCAGTGCCGTCAGTGCGCCGTGCGCCGGCTCCGGCCACCCCCGGGCGTCGATCGCGCGGAACGCCCGACCCGTCAGGTCCGCGATCAGCTGCTCGACCTCGGTCACCGCCCCGGTGCCGACGAGGACCTCGGTGAGCCGCGCGACGCCCTGCGCGTCGAGCGACGGGGCGCCGACGCCGCGCGTGAGCGCGTCGACCGCGGCGCGGTCCCCGGCCGCCTCCGCGCGCGCGAGGGCCCGCGCGACGAGCACGGTGCGCTTGCCCTCGACGAGGTCGTCGCCGGCGGGCTTGCCGGTGGTGACCGGGTCGCCGAAGACGCCGAGCAGGTCGTCGCGGAGCTGGAAGG
>JAEYNO010000460.1 GCA_023412515.1 Actinomycetes bacterium | reverse complement strand
GGGCCGCCCGTGCGGGCGGCCCCCTGCGGGTGCGCGGTCAGGGCCGCGCCTGGTGCCTGGTCAGCGCGTCACGACGCCGAGCAGGTCAGCGTCGGCCACGTCCAGTCGCCGTTGTGCTGGACCGTGAAGCCGAACGAGACCGTCTGGCCCGCGGCGAGCGCACCGCTGCCGCTCGGGCGCATGGTCATGACGTTGCCGCTGGAGTCCCACGTCGGGCTGCCGTTCCAGGTCGCGATGATGCGCTGCGGCTGGCGCACGGTGACGGTCGACGACCAGCCGCTGATCGCGGTGTTCGCACGGATCGTGACGGTGCCGTTGAAGCGGTCGTTCCACTTCTGGCCCTCGGAGTACGTCGCGGTGCAGCTGCCCGTGCCGGGGTTCTGGGTGGGCGTCGGCGTGGGCGTGGGCGTGGTGCCGGGCTGCGTGGGCGTCGGCGTCGGGTTGCCCGGGTTGGGGACCGGCGTGCCGCCCTGGTTCAGCTGGTTGAGCACGCTCGTGTAGGCGGCCTTCTTGTTGCCCGAGCCGTCGAACAGCAGGGGGGTGCCGTTGGCGCGCCACGAGTCGGTGTCCCGCACGCCCCACACCGTGATGCCGGTGCAGCGCGCGACGGCGAGGCACGCCTGCACGACGCCCTGGTACTGCTGCGCCTGCGAGCTGCCCGAGCCCTCGATGTCGAGCTCGGTGATCTGCACGTCGACGCCGAGGTCGGCGAAGTTCTGCAGCGTCGTGTGGTAGTTCGACGGCACCGGGTTGCCCGAGTTGAAGTGCGCCTGGAAGCCGACGCAGTCGATCGGGACGCCGCGCGCCTTGAAGTCGCGGACCATGTTGTACACGGCCTGGGTCTTGGCGTGCTGCCAGTTGTCGGTGTTGTAGTCGTTGTAGCAGAGCTTGGCGCCGGGGTCGGCGGCGCGTGCCGCGCGGAACGCGGCCTCGATCCAGTCGTTGCCGGTGCGCTGCAGGTTCGAGTTGCGGCGCGCGCCCGAGGAGCCGTCGTCGAAGGCCTCGTTGACGACGTCCCACGCGTAGATCTTGCCGCGGTAGTAGGACGCGACCTGCGTGACGTGGTCGAGCATCGCGGTCCGCAGCGCGGACCCCTCCATGTTCTGCATCCAGCCCGGCTGCTGCGAGTGCCAGGCCAGCGCGTGCCCGCGGACCTGCTTGCCGTTCTGCCGTGCCCAGTTGACGATGCGGTCGCCCGAGGACCAGTTGAACTGGCCGCGGCTGGGCTGCATCGCGTCCATCTTCATCTCGTTCTCGGCGGTGATCATGTTGAACTCACGGTTCGCGATGGTCGTGTAGGTGCCGTCGTTGAGGCGGCTCGCGGCGATCGCGGTGCCGAAGTAGCGGCTGCTCTCGGCGGCCGCGGCCTGGAGCGTGCTGCCGGCGGCGGCCGCGGGGACCGCGAGCGTCACGGCGAGCGTGGCGGCGGCGAGGCCGCCGAAGGCCGCGGCGAGCCGGCCGCGACGGTACCTCTGACGTGGGGTCGTCATTGATCCTCCTCGATCTGGTGCGCCGGCTGTGACCGGCGCGCCTCACCCTCGCCGGGGCGCCCAGGGGGGTCAACCGCTCTCCGGCGGATCGGTACTTTCGATGCGCGACCAGAAACGTTTCAGCACCCGTCAGGGTGACGTTGATCGATGAATCACGGGCGTTCTGGGGCTCTCGCCGGGCGCACGGGCCCGACGAAACCGCTCCACGGTGGGAGCGCTCCTGCCGACCGTCCCGACACTTTCGAGGCGGGCGGCAGCGTCGCGACCCGCGCTCAGGACGGCTCGGGAGCCAGCACGCCCGCGAGGAACCCGCCCATGAGGTGCCACGCCGCGACCGCCTCGCGCGCGGGCCCCGCGTGCGTGAAGCCGTGGTCGACACCCGGGAACCTCGCGTGCGTCGTGGCCACGCCGGCCGCCCGCAGCCGCTCCGCGAACGCGTCACCCTCGGCCGCCAGGACGCCGCCGTCACCACCAGCGTGGGCGGCAGCACCGTGAGGTCCCGGGCCAGCAGCGGCGACGCGAGGTCCTCGGCACCCCGCGCCGGGTCGGGCAGGTACCACGCGTTGAACCGCGCACCGACCTCGGCCAGCTCGGCAGCCCCGGCGCCGTGCCCGGGCGCGAGCTTCTCGGACGGCGCGCGCGCGAGGTCCAGCGGTGCGTAGTCGACGACGAGACCCACGGGGCGCGGATCCCCGCGCCGCGCCCCGAGCAGGCACGCCGCGGCCGCCAGGTTGCCGCCCGCGCTGTGACCGCCCACCGCCAGCCGCTCGCCGTCCGCGCCGAGCGCCGACCCGTGCGCGCCGAGCCACGCGAGCACGTCGGTCACGTGGTGAACGGCCGCCGGGTACGGGTACTCGGGCGCGAGCGGGTACTCGAGGTTGACGACCACGCAGCCCGCCGTGTCGGCCAGGAACCGGCAGTAGGGGTCGTCCCCGCCGCCGTCGCCGAGCACGAAGCCCCCGCCGTGCAGGTTGACGAACACGCCCGGCACGCCCGCCACGCCCGCCGGCCGGTACACGCGCAGCTCGCGCACCGGCGCGTCGTCCGCGAGCGCGACGCGCTCGGCGGTGCCGGTGGGCACACCCGGCAGCAGGCTCGTGGGGTGCGCGTCGTGGGTTGCGACGGCGGCGCGCATGGCGCGCAGATCCTCGGGGACGGTGGTCACGGGTGCTCCTCGGTGTGCGGGGCGCGGTCGGTCCGGGTGGAGCGGCGCGCGGTCAGAGCGCGGCGAGCTCGCGCTCGAGGTCGTCGAGCCCGAGGGAGCCGAGACCGAGCGCGGCGGTGTGCCACGCGCGCAGGTCGAACGTCTCCCCCGCGGCCTCGCGGCGCGCGCGGGCGGCGGCGCGGCCCGCGAGCCACGCGCGCTCGCCGAGCTTGTAGCTGATCGCCTGGCCGGGCCAGCCGAGGTAGCGCTCGACCTCGCTGTGCACGAACGCGGCCGGCGAGCCGCTGCGGGCGGCGAAGAACCGCTCGCCGGCCTCGGCGGTCCAGGTCTCGCCGGCGTGCGCCCGGTGGCCGTCCGGCAGCCGCAGGCTCAGGTGCATGCCGATGTCGATGACGACGCGGACGGCGCGCATGCGCTGACCGTCGAGGTACCCCAGGCGGGCACCGGGCGTGCGCAGGTACCCCAGGTCGTCCATGAGCCGCTCGGCGTACAGGGCCCAGCCCTCGGTGGTCGCGGGGATCGAGCCGATCGACGTCTGGTAGACCGACAGGTCGCCGGCGCGGCGGGCCCACTCGCCGAGCTGCAGGTGGTGGCCGGGCACGCCCTCGTGGTACCAGGTGCTGATGAGGTCCCAGGTGGGGAACCGGTCGCGGCCGAGCGTCGGGAGCCACGTGCGGCCGGGGCGCGAGAAGTCGAGCGACGGGCGCGTGTAGTACGGCGCGGCGGCCGCCCCGGGGGGCGCGATCATGGCCTCGACGTGCCGGACGGGCCCGGCGACGTCGACGACGGTGCCGTCGAGCTCGGCGATCGCGTCGTCCATCATGCGCTGCAGCCAGGCCCGGACCTGCTCGACGCCCTCGACGGCCTCGCCGTGCTCGTCGAGGTGCGCGAGCGCCTGCTGCGGGTCGGCGCCGGGCAGCACGCGCTCGGCCTCGGCGGCCATGTCGGCCTCGATGCGGGCGAGCTCCTCCCAGCCCCACGCGTACGCGGCGTCGAGGTCGAGGTCCGCGCCGGTGTGCAGGCGCGCGTTCAGCGCGTAGCGGTCGCGGCCGACGGCGTCGGGCACGTCCTGCACGGCGGGCAGGTACTCCTGCGCGATCCACGTGCGGAGGGCGTCGACGCCGGCGGCGGCCTCGACGGCCGCGGCGTCGAGGCGCGCCTGCAGCGCGGTCGAGATCCCGGCCTGTGCGGCGCCGGCCACGAACCCGGCGTGCC